>NZ_PCYT01000004.1:0-76509 GCF_002553735.1 Lactobacillus sp. UMNPBX17 | reverse complement strand
GAACCATAATAGGCATATAGGTCGCCTAATTCTTCATTTTTAGTTAATTCATCCATTAATTTTCACCAGTCTTTAGTATATCAAAAAAATGATACTACCAAAAATGTTAATTATCATTTAAATCATGAAGACAAAATCTATCTTTTTTCTCATTAAAAATACGAAATTTGAACTACTTACGGTTGATTTTTTAACGTATTTTTAATTATAATTAAGTAATCTTATTTTTAACATAAAGGGGAATTGTATTGTGAATCTTTGGCAACGAATGAACAAAAAAGAAGATCCACGTGTTTATGAAAATAAAGATGGACACCTGGTTCGATCATTAAAGGTTAAAGATTTCTTAGCCTTAGGGGTTGGGACGATCGTCTCAGCTTCAATCTTTACCTTGCCCGGTGAAGTTGCTGCATTACATACTGGACCAACGGTTGCAATTTCATTTATTTTAGCTGCAATTGCTGCCGGTTTAGTAGCATTTGCTTATGCCGAAATGGCCGCTGCCATGCCATTTGCAGGATCCGCTTATTCATGGATCAATGTGGTATTCGGCGAATTTTGGGGATGGGTAGCCGGATGGGCTCTTTTAGCTGAATACTTTATTGCTTTAGCATTCGTAGGATCTGGACTTTCTGCTAACTTCAGGGCATTAATTGCACCTATAGGATTAAAATTACCTGCTTCTTTGTCCAACGCTTTTGGTACTAATGGTGGAGTTATTGATGCAATTTCACTTGTTTCTATTTTATTAGTCGCTCTTTTAATTGGGCATGGGGTCTCAAGAGCTGCTCGAGTAGAAAATGGATTAGTTATACTTAAAGTTTTAGCCATCTTGATCTTTATCGTAGTTGGATTAACAGCCATTAAAAGCGCTAACTTTACACCATTTATTCCTAAATATCGTCCTACTACTCACGGACCATTTGGTGGCTGGCAAGGAATTTATGCTGGTGTATCAATGATTTTCTTATCCTACATCGGTTTTGATTCAATTGCTGCTAATTCGGCAGAAGCTATTAATCCGCAAAAGACAATGCCTCGTGGAATTTTAGGCTCATTAGCAATTGCCGTTACACTTTTTGTAGGTGTTAGTTTGGTATTGATCGGTATGATGCCTTACAAGATGTATGCTAACTCTGCAGAACCTGTTGGTTTGGCTTTACGTTATGCTGGGCACCCAATAGTTGCTGTCGTCGTTCAAACTATTGCTGTTTTAGGTATGTTTACCGCCTTGATCGGTATGGGAATGGCTGGATCTAGATTAATTTACTCATTTGGTCGTGATGGTATGTTACCTAAATGGTTGGGCAAATTAAATTCTGACCGTCGTCCTAACAATGCACTTTGGACTTTGACTATCGGTAGTATTTTGCTTGGTGCTTTCTTCCCATTCTCTATGCTGTCTCAATTAGTTTCAGCTGGTACTTTAATCGCATTCATGTTTGTATCACTTGGTATCTATAAATTACGTCCACGTGAAGGTAAAGATATTGATGATCCATCATTCAAGATGCCATTTTATCCAGTATTGCCTGCTCTAGGCTTCTTAGCTGCATTAATCGTTTTCTTAGGCTTAGATTATCAAGCTAAGCTCTACGCTGGTATTTGGTTTATCTTCGGTTTAATTATTTATTTCTGCTATGGTATTCACCATTCAGTCCTAGATAAGAAAAAATAATTTTTAATAAAAAAGATCAACTGTTGTAAATTGCAGCAGTTGATCTTTTTTTGCCTAATTTTCTTCTTTTTCCAGCATTTTCTTTAAAACATTAACTAAACCTATAGTCTCATCTTTGCTAAGCATCTGAGTAATGGTTTGATCAGTCTCTCTGCGGTGCTTCTCTACTTTCTTGCAAACTTCCTTACCATCTTCAGTAGAAATCACGGTGGCATTATCATCAGTAACTAAATCTTTAGCAACTAAACTTTTTACTAATTCTTCAACTTTATCCTTAGTTACATGAAGCTCCTTGGCTAATTTGTCATATGTCTTGCCATGCTTATGGTGTTCCAATTCAATCAAAACTTCTAATTCATTTGCACTGATATTAAAACTCTTTAAATCAGCATCCATTTGCTTTTCTACTTCATTGCTAATTCTAGTAAAAAATGATCCAATAGTACTTTCTGTCATCATTTCAGATTCTTTCAATTCATTAACTCAATTATACTAGCCGAAGAAAAAACAGCTCAACAATGTTGAACTGTTTTTTGAATTTTAAATTAAAGGTTCTCATCCATGTTGAAGGTTAACTTAGACATGTTAATTGAATCAATCATCATTTGACCCCAAAGCTTTTCAGTTTCCTCACGAGTATGAGCAACTGTCTTTTGGTTTTCCTTAGTCAAGTAATCAGTTAATTCTTCACCTGATTTGCCATCAGCACCCTTAATAATTTCTTCAACACGATCTCTGAAGTAACGGTTAAGTTCAGTTAAGTATGTAGTGTCAAGTTGAACAAATTGTGGGTAATGACTTTCAACAAGTGCAGCAAATGACTTGTAGTACCACCATGCATCATTCATGTTGTAATCCATTGAAGTATTGTTATATGAAGGATCAGTATCATTCATATTAGCAAAGAATGGAACAAATGGAGTAAAGGTTGGACCACCAATACATAGCCACATAATAGCTGCACGATCTTCTGGCACATCACTTCTAATTTGCAAAATGTGGGCATTTTGGGTACGGTTCAAACCAATTGGACGATAGCGGTGCTTTTCTTCTTCAGTACCTTTGCCAAATGGATCATATGGAGTGTCTTGGTAGTGTGAACCCAAAGCAAATTGAATATCTTCTTTAGTGATCTTTTTAGCAGCCTTACGAATGAATGGAATATCACCATCTTGTGGATCTTGTTCAATTTCTGGGTTAAACAACTTTTGAATGTACCATTGACGATTAGTGTTGTAGTGACGGTCTTGTTCGGTGTAAGTACCAAAAATGTGGCGGAAGTTCCAGCCCTCATGATCAGGATTTAAATGATGTTCTTCAACAAATTCTTGAATTCCTTCACTCCACATGAAGTAATCAGGATTATCAAAATCAACTTGTTCAATTGCCACACGGTTACCAGTAGCTGCATAACAATCATCTGGGATACGTTCTGCAACCCAATGGTGACCAGTAACAATTTCCATGTACCAAATTTCGTCTTTATCACTGAAAAGAACTGAATTACCAGCTGGTGAACCATACTTAGCAATCAACTTACCTAAGTATCTAACACCGTCTCTAGCGGAATGAATATATGGCAAAACTGAAGTTTGCATACAGTCTTCATCCAAACCATCTTTAACAAGTGGATCAAATGCTAAAGTACGTTCATTACCATATGTTGATTCAGTACATGACATAGCAACGTTTTCTTCGTTAATACCACTTTCGTCGTAATAACCGCGATGCTTGTAATCAACGTTTGGAACAGCTGGAACACGTTGAGCGTCTTCTGGTAAATCCATTTCAAACTTGTTAAGCCATGACTTAATGTGTTTCTTTTCACCATGACGAGCTGGTTCGATAATAAACTTTTGTGGGGTGATTGGACGGAATGTATCATCATTACGAGCAATCATAGTAGTACCATCGATTGAGGCTTTTTTACCTACCAAGATAGTAGTACATGCACTATATTCTTTCATAAAATTCTCCTTATAAAACTATATACACTTAAACTTTATCACTAGACTAAGCCATGGAAAAGACCAATTGCATAATTTGCGGCATCAAAATCAGCCAAATCTTCAGCTTTTTCACCAAGTCCAACCAATTTAACCGGTAAGTTCATCTCATTACGGATAGCCAAGACTACCCCACCTTTAGATGAACCATCAAGCTTAGTTAAAACCAGACCCGTTAATTTGGTTGTCTTATCAAAATCTTTAGCTTGGAGCAAGGCATTTTGTCCGGTTGAACCGTCAAGAACCAATAATGTTTCAGTTGGTTGGTCAGGCAGAAGCTTTTTAATAGTTCTTTGAATCTTTTCTAGCTCAGCCATGAGGTTCTTTTTGTTTTGCAAACGGCCAGCAGTATCAACTAACAAGTAATCAGTTTTTTCATTAATTGCACGTTCAGTTGCATCATAAACAACAGAAGCAGGATCAGCTTTTTCTTTTCCAGTTACTACAGGAACATCAACGCGTTTGCCCCACTCAACTAATTGTTCTACGGCACCGGCTCTGAAGGTATCAGCTGCAGCCATGATAACTGACTTACCTTCATCTTTAAAGCGTTTTGCAAGCTTACCAATAGTAGTAGTTTTACCTGCACCATTGACGCCGACAAAGAGATAAACATTAGGCTTATCTTCAGGGTGATAAATTAACTTTTCATCTTCACTGTTGCCACCCTTGTCATACAAGTCAACCAATTTTTCAACAATAACCTTTTTCAGATCATCACGAGATTTGGCATTTTGCAATTTGGCTTCTTCACGAAGTTCATCGGTTAATTGTTCTGCTGTCTCATAACCTACATCAGATTCAATCAATAAATCTTCCAAATCATCAAAGAAGTCCTCATCAACAGTTCTAAATTTAGCAAAGAATGCATTAAGTCGAGCACCAAAACCTTTATTGGTTTTTTCCAAACCTTTTTCATAAAGTTCTTCTTGTGAGGAATCTTCATCTTCTTCTAGTTCTTCAGTTTCAGGTTCTTCCTCGTCTGTTTCGGTTTCCGCCTCTTCAGTAGTTTCAGATTCTTGAGGTTCTGTTTCCTGTTCCTCTTCAATTTCAGCGGTTTCTTCAGATTCAGGCTTTTCTTCATCCTCTGCTACTTCTCCTGAAGCTTCAGACTCGTTATCCTCTTCAATGGGTTCTGTTTCTTCTTGCTTGTCAGATTCAGCAGATTCTTCAGATTGTTCCTCTTGAGCAACTGCTTCACTATCGTCCTGTTTTTGCTCTACTTCTTCTTGTTTTTCCTGCTCTTCTTTTTTCTCTTCTTCGTCATCTTTTTTACCAAAGAGAGACTTTTTAATTCGATCAAATAATCCCAATTATTTCACCCCGTTTTTCTTTTTCATTTCTTTTAATGATACTGACAATACTTGAGATATACCAGATTCTTGCATTACCACACCATACAATTGATCAGCTTGCTTCATTGTTCCTCGTCTATGAGTAATCACAATAAACTGTGTCTTTAAATTATATTTAAGCAAAAATTGAGCAAAACGTGTGACATTTGCATCATCAAGCGCTGCTTCAACCTCATCAAGTAAACAAAATGGTACTGGATTTACCTGCAACATTGCAAATAATAATGTTATCGCAGTTAATGCCCGTTCACCACCAGAGAGCAAACTTAAACGCTGTAACTTCTTGCCAGGTGGCTGAGCGATAATCTCAATTCCTGTTTCTAATAAATTATTTGGTTCAGTTAATTCAAGCTTAGCCTTTCCACCGCCAAAGACAAGTGGGAAAATCCGCTTAAAGCTTTCAGCCACTGCCTCAAATGTTGCTTTAAATCGACTCTTAACCTCTTCATCTAATTCATTCATTGATTTTTCAAGGTCATCACGAGCTTTAAGCAAGTCATTTTGTTGACCATTCAAGAAGTCATAACGCTTTTTAACATCTTCATATTCTTGAATAGAATCCAAATTAACTGGGCCAATGTCTTCAAGTGACATTCGATGCAGTTTAACACTTTTAGCTAATTTTTCTCGAGTTTCTTGATCATTTTGACCTTCAGCTTGAGCAATAGCGGCTTCAAATGTTAATGCATAATCATCACGCAAAGTTTCTAAGCGTTGATCAATCAAACTATTAAACTTTGCAATTTTAACAGAATAATCTTCCTGTTCGATTGCCGCATCCTTACGCAAATCATAATTTCGGCTAGCAACTTGATCTAACTGATTAATTTGCGCATCAAATTGTCCAAGTTGTGAACTAAGCTCATTTAATTTATTTTGCAGTTGTTCGTTCTTTTGTTTAATTTCTTCCTTCTGCTTCTTTAAATCGGTGTTCTTCTTAACAGAAAGTTCTCCATTTTGATTAAGATCTGTTAATTTTCCCTTTAAATCAGCAGCCTGCTTTTCATTATTATCAATTTGATTGCGTTTATCTTTTTCTTGAACAGCTAGATTTTCTAATTTATTTGCAAAAACTGCGATTTGTGGATCAAGCTTGGATAATTCACTTTGCACACGTTGACTTAAATTATTAAAGTTCTTAATACGTGATTGCAATTCATTCATTTGGCTCTTTTTCTCTTCACCTTGTTTAGATAAAAGAGCCTGCTTATCATTTGCTTCTGCAATCTGCTTTTGCAATTCAACTATATGATCATTCCGCTGCTTCACACGTGATTCATATAAAGTATTAGCATCTTGAAGTCGCTTAACCTCTTTTTCTTGATTTTGGAAAGAAATAGCTGCTTCATTAATCGTTTGATTAATTTCTTGCAAAGAATCATGCAATTTTTGCAACTTATTTTCTACTTTAACGCTTTGATCAACCAAATCTTTTAATTGTGCTTGGTCTTCCTTAAATGATCTAGTTAAACTACTGATTTGCTTTTCTAACTGATTAATCTCAGTTGCCGTCTGCAATGGTGAATTATTGCGCAGGTTCTTTTGTCCACCGGTCATAGAACCACCCGGTGAAACAACATCCCCATCTAAAGTAACTATTCGATAACGACCAATTCGTTGAGAAATTGCCATTGCGTTTTCGATTGTATCGACAATCACAACACTGCCTAACAAGTAATTAATTGCGGCAGTAATATTATGATCCGTTTTGCTTTCTACTAGCTCACTGGCAATTCCCTTGAATCCATTAAAGGACTTCAAGGTAGTTACTGTAGATTGTGGAATGGTATATTGGCGTAACCCATCTAATGGCAAAAATGTGGCACGACCAGCTCTACTGCGTTTTAACTGATTAATTGCATTTTTAGCACTATTACGGCTATCTGTAATCAAATCTTGAACGCCGCCACCAAGAGCTGTAGTCATCGCTGCTTCAAGTTCAGCTGGGAAAGTAAGCAACTCACCTACGGCACCAATTACGCCAGGAAAATCATTTAAATGATTCAAGACGTTACGGACACCGTAGTAATAACCTTCATGACGTTTTTGAATATTAATTAAAGCTTCATGACGGGCTTCGATCTTTTCCAGTTTATTCCGCTCATCATTAACTGTTTGCTGCAGACGCCTAATTTGATCATTCAAGTCATTACTTTGATCACTGGCTTCAGCAAAAGCCGCATTTTTGTCTTTACGTTTAGCAGTTAGATCTTTACCTTCGGCTCGTAATTTTTCCAGTTCTGCTTTAGCTTCAGATAGTTGTTTACCCACATCATTGCTTTGATAAGTGGTGTCAGCCTTACTACGTTTTAGCTCAGTATTCAAGTTAATTACTTGATTGTTAACCGCAGCTTGATCTTGCAATAATTGAATGTAGTCGTTACGACAATCCTCCAGTTTCTTATTGAGTTCCTCTGGATTTTCACTCAATTCACCTGTAAGCTTATCCCGCTTTTCTTGTAAAACCGCTTGTTGCTTCTTAAGGCTAGCTTGATCTTTTTGTAAACTTTCCAAATGAGCGTTCAGTTGTACCAGGCTCTTCTTCAGCGTTTCAACTTGATTTTGATATTCGATCTTAGTAGCATCATCAAATTGACGTGATTGTTCAGCCATTTGCAAGTTAGCATTCAAATCTGATAATTGCTGACTTAATTTTAATAATTCATTTTGAACTTTTTCTCGTTCATCCCGAATTTTTTGGTACTCTGCTCTTTTTTCTGAGACCGCATTTTGAGATTCTTTAACTTCAGCATCTAATTTTGATAATAAAATCTTATTCTTATCAGCTGATTTTTGAATAGTTTCTTTTTGCTTATTAATATCTTCGATTTCAAATGCTAATAAACTCTTTAGTTCTTTATCTAAACCAGCCTTTTGAAACTTATATTCTTTGGCTAGCGAACTTTGTTCATGCAGCGGCTCTAAGCGGCCCTCAAGTTCTTTTACTAAATCATTAATTCGAATCAAATTATCTTGAGTCTTCTTAAGTTGCCCTTGAGCTGCTTCTTTTTGCTGTTTAAAGTGAAGCACACCCGCAGCTTCTTCAAAAATTACGCGGCGCTGTTCCGGACGTGAATTTAAGATTTGATCAACTCGTCCCTGAGAAATAATGGCTAAGCTATTTTGCGATATACCAGAATCAAGAAAAAGCGTCCGTACATCACGCATGCGGACTTGCTGTCCATTAATCAAAAACTCACTATCGCCAGAACGTAAAATATTTCTAGTAATTGAAACTTCGTCCGTATCAAATGCTAATTCACGTTTGCGATTATCAAAAATTAAGGTAACTTCAGCTTTATTTAATGGCTTACGATATTGACTACCAGCAAAAATGACGTCCTTCATGTTTGTTCCACGAAGAGACTTAGCGCTGGATTCACCCATTACCCAACGAATAGCTTCTGTAATATTACTTTTACCACTACCATTAGGACCAACAATACCAGTTATTCCATCATTAAAATGAATAGTTGTTCTGTCAGCAAATGATTTAAAACCATCGAGCACTAATTCTGTTAATGGCACCTTTTTAAATCCCCTTACTCTAATTTTTGTAAAGCTGCTTTAGCGGCTTGTTGTTCTGCAGCTTTCTTGTTATGACCTTCACCTTGTGCTTGAACTTGGTCATTAATCTTTAATTCAACTACAAAATGTGATGGCAATTGTGATTCACTAAGTACCGAATATTCAATATTTACTGGACCATTTTGTTGTAATAACTCCTGCAAATCGGTCTTATAATCACGTGAATCATCAAATTCGCCTTTATCAATCAATGGATAAACAGTTAAATGCAAAAAATGTTCAACTGCTAGCATCCCTTGGTCAAGGAATAAAGCGCCATTGAATGCTTCAAAAACGTCTTCCAACAATGTTTTACGATTACGAGCACCAGCTTTTTCCTCACCATTACCTAAATGAATTTCATTTTGAAAACCACATTCAATCGCAAATTCAGAGAATCCTTCAGTTCTAACAATATTAGATCTTAACCGTGTTAATTCTCCTTCATTTAATTTAGGATAATGACGGTATAAATAATCAGAAACAGCCAATTCAAGAACGGCATCACCTAAAAATTCCAACTTTTCATAATCACGAATTCCATCGTTAGGATGCTCATTTGAATATGAGGAATGCGTAAATGCTTCTTCTAATAGCTTTTCATTATTAAATTCAATATTATATTCATCTTTTAATTTTTTTAGAAATTTTGTACTTACCATAAAATTGCCCCTTTTATACCTTTAAATTATACCAGTTTTAGTGCTATATTTTGAATGCAAAAAAGTCACTTCTAGAATTAGAAGTGACTTTTCGTTTTTAAGCTTAATTTTACTTAGTATAAGCAACATTGTACCAGTTAGGGAAACCGTTACCCATTGAAGCTGATGGCTTAAGTGAGTAGCCAGTAAGTTTCTTGTTAACTGCAGTAATAGTGTAACTGTTTGATACAGGAAGAACGTAAGCTTCGTCATCCATGTACTTTTGCCATTCGTGGAATTTATCAATTCTGTATTGGTGGTTAAAGGCCTTTTGTGAGTCCATTTCATCAAGAAGTTGAGTGTTCTTCTTAGTTACGAAACGAGAATAGTTCATTGGTGACTTTTCACCGTAAAGGTCGTTTGGTGATGGTTCACTTGAAAGTGACCAGGCACCGATAAACATATCTACTGATGGATCATCATGTTGAACCTTATCGTAGAATGAGTTGAATTCAATTAAACGACCACCGGTCAACTTAACATTCAAGCCCATCTTCTTCCATTGTTGAATGTAATTTTGAACGATTGGTTCTTGGTTTGAAGTACCAGTCATAGCTGCAAGACGGATAGTTAAAGGCTTACCATTTGGTTGTACACGATACTTGCCCTTCTTCTTAAAGCCTGCCTTGTCCAAAATTTCGTTACCCTTCTTAAGGTTGTAAGTGTAGCCCTTTACATCCTTATCGAAGTAATCACCGAATTGCTTAGGAATCAAAGTGGGAATTCTAAAGCTTAAGCCGTATGAGTAACGCTTAGCAACTTGGTTAACGTTCATACCGTAACCAATGGCTTGACGAAGAGCCTTGTTGTTCATCTTGGACTTAGGGTTCATTACGTTTTCGCCCTTCTTAGCGTCCCACTTACCTACCTTAAAGCCAAGGTATGAGTATGAAAGTGGAACATTAGCAATGAAGTTAACGCCCTTAGTATTCTTAACGTTTGGCCATTGTGAGTTGATAACTTGGATAACGTCAAACTTGTTTGACTTAATACTTTGAGCAACTGAGTTAGGGTTGATTACAGTAGCGGTAATCTTGCTAAGCTTTGGCTTGCCCTTGTAGTAGTACTTGTTTGGTACCCAAGTAGCTGATTGACCACGAACAAGTTTTTGAAGCTTGTATGGACCAAAGAACAAAGGCTTCTTACGGATCTTGTCGCTTGACATTAAGTCTGAGAATTTAACGTCCTTTAAGTAGTGGTAAGGTGCTGCAGCTTCCCAGATGTAGCCGTTACCACTAGTGTTCATACCTGGCTTCATAGTCTTAAAGTGAAGAACAACCTTACGACCATTTTCACCATCTGGCATTTCAAGACCAGAAATAGTGCTTGCCTTACCTTCGTGGTATTCTTTCAAACCTACCAAGTCAGCTAAACTTGCAGTGTAACGTTGTGACTTAGAATCCTTGTTAGCAATGATTTCGTAAGCATATTCATAGTCTTTAGCGGTTACTTGCTTACCATCTGACCACTTAACACCCTTCTTAATGTTAATAGTTGCAGTCTTAGCCTTTTGATCAATCTTAATAGTAGCTGCACCCTTATTGTTGAACACATAGTGATCATCGGTACCAAAAAGACTCTCAGCACCATATTGCATAACTTCACTATCAGTATTAGAAGTTGAAAGTTCATCATTAAAAATTCCAGTAAATGGTGTATCAGTTTCAACCGCAACCTTTACTGTACCACCATTTTTAGTGGCTTTAGTTGGAACAGCTTGGCTAAATTTAGCGGCGTTAGAAGCTTCATTGGCATTAGAGCCAGATTTACCACAAGCTGCTAATGTAAGTGCTGCACCTGATAGCAGCGTAATACCAGCAAAAAGTTTTGCCTTTTTCATTAGTAAAAATCCTCCATAACTCGAGGCAAGTTGACTTTCTCATCTTAGCACTATTACAAAAAAGTTACAACGGCATTAAAAAAACAGGCACCTCATTTTGAGATACCTGTTTTCTTGTGTTAGTTATTAGATTTTAATATGAAAGTCTAGATAAAGAATTATTTATGTTTAGAGTTTGGAGAATAGTATTACTAATGATTCAGATTTTACTTAGCGTAACCTACTTGGTACCATAATTGGTGCCCGTTGTTGTTTTGTGATGGCTTAGTTGAGTAACCGGTGATCTTGTTGTTTACAGCACTGATACTGTATGAGTTGCTGGTTGGGATTACAAAGGCTTCATCGTACATGTACTTTTGCCATTGGTGGAAGACCTTTACGCGGTACTTAGTGTTAAATGACTTCTCTGAGTCCATTTCAGCAAGCAACTTGTTGTTTTCTGGAGTTACGAAACGTTCGTAGTTCATTGGTGAAGTTTCACCGTACACGCTTCCTTGTGATGGTTCAGAAGCTAAGCTCCAACCTGCTTGGAAGAAGTCGATATCCTTAGAATCGTGTTGAACCTTGTCGTAGAATGAGTTGAATTCCATCAAACGACCACCAGTAAGCTTAACGTTCAAACCGATCTTGTGCCATTGTTGTAAGTAGTTTTGAGCAATAGCTTCAGCGTTTGGTGAACCTGACATAGTAGCAAAGTGAAGTACTAATGGCTTACCGTTAGGTTGTACACGCCACTTACCCTTCTTCTTGTAGCCAGCCTTGTCCAATAATTGGTTAGCCTTCTTCAAGTTGTAGTTGTAGCCCTTGATGCTGCTGTCGTGGTATGCACCGAAGCCTGAAGGAATTAAAGTATTAACTCTGAAGCTCAAGCCTTGGGTGTAACGCTTGTTAACGGCATCAATGTTCATTGCGTAACCAATAGCTTGACGCAATGACTTGTTGGCAACCTTGGAGTTCTTATCCATGACATTCTTGCCAGTCTTAGCGTCCCATTTACCCATCTTAAAACCAACGTAGTCGTATGCCAATGGAACTTGAGCAACCCAGTTAACACCCTTGGTGTTCTTAACTTGATCCCATTGTGAGTTAATTACGCCAGTGATATCGAACTTGTGACTCTTAATAGCTTGTGAAGCTGAGTTAGGGCTAACTACTTGGATTACAACCTTGTTTAACTTTGGTTTACCTCTCCAGTAGTACTTGTTTGGTACCCAAGTTACTGATTGACCACGAACAAGCTTATCAAGCTTAAATGGACCAAAGTATAATGGCTTCTTTCTGATTTGGTCACATGATTGAAGCTTGTTAAATGGAATATTCTTTAAGTAGTGGTATGGTGCAGCTGATTCCCAGAAGTAGCCGTTACCTGAGAAGTACATACCTGGTCTCATTTGTTTGTAGTGAATTACAATTGTACGGCCATTTTCACCATCTGGCATTTCAATACCGGAAATAGTCTTAGCCTTGCCTTCGTGGTATTCTTTCATACCTTGAATTGATTCAAGAGTTGAATCGTAACGTTGTGCTTGAGTCTTCTTGTTTGCCAAGATTTCGTATGGATATTCAAGGTCTTTAGCATTTACTTGCTTACCGTCTGACCACTTAACACCCTTCTTAACAGTGATGGTTACTGTCTTGGCCTTACGGTCAAGTTTCATAGTTGCGGCACCTTTATTGTTAATTCTGTAATAATCATCAGTATCGAATAATGATTCTTCACCAGGTGCAGCTACACTTGAGTCAAGTGCGGAGATTGATAATTCATCTGAAAAGATTCCAGTAAATGGAGTATCAGTTTCCAATGCTACAGAAACGGTACCACCTTGCTTGGTAGCTTTCTTAGGAGTTGAATCTGGAAACTTCTTAGCATCCTTTGCTCCTTGGTTATTACTGCTACCGCTTTGACCACAAGCAGCCAATGCTAATGCGGCTGCGGAAACTACTCCTACAGAGCCTAAAATCTTTGCTAATTTCATATAATTATTCCTCCATCTAGGACATCTTTTATGTTTTTTATTAATAATCTTTGAATCAAGTTGATGATTAAATAATACCACGATATATTAGTTTTTCAATAGTTTTATGAAATTAATTTTAATTTTTATTTTATTAGAATTGCATAACTTTATTATTATGCAGACACAAAAACAGCTCTATCAAGCGATAGAGCTGTTTTAATATATTTATTAGATTATTAATTTTCACGTTGTCTTGCGTCACCTGCACGTTGTAAGGCACGACCAACATAGTTAATACTTAAGGAAATAACCAAAAGCAAGATAGTAGCTGGGAGCCATAACCATGGACGGTTAATAACGTTAACTGGGTCATCAGCAAATCCAATCAAAGTACCAAGTGATGGTGTAGTGGTTGGCAAACCGTAGCCCAAGAAGGACAAACTAGTTTCAATACCGATGTTACCAGCAATAGTCAAAACAACGTCGATGATAATCATTGAAGTGATGTTAGGCAAAACTTCACGGAACATAATTTGGAAGTTAGATGAACCTGAAGTCTTTGATGCCAAAACATAGTCACGGTCACGCTGTGAAAGGATGAATGAACGGTAGTAACGTGCCGTCGTCGTCCATCCAAACATGGCAATCAAGAATACCAAAGTCACAGCGTTGTAGTTAGGAATAACTGTAGTCAAAACAATGATAATTGGCATTTGTGGCAAAATTTGAATGAAGTCAACTATTCTCATGATGATGACATCAACAACACCACCGTAGTAACCAGAAACTAATCCGACTACCAAACCAACAATTTCAGTAATTACAGTAACTGAGATACCGATCATGATTGAGTTACGTCCACCCATGATGAGCAGTTTCAAAATATCACGACCACCATCGTCAGTACCTAGAAGGTGCCCCCCTTGGCCCCAACCGTAGTATGCGTCAACGATGTTCATTTCAGTAATTTGTGCTCTGTTCAAAAACAATGAACCACCGAAAGTAAGCAATAAAATTAAAATAATGATAATTAAAGCTGTAAGTGCAGACTTAGAACGTAAAATTTCACGTACAGCCACCCTGAATCCAGAAGGTGGGAGAGTAGCCTTCGGTGTAGCGTCTTTTTTACTTGCTTTCTTTGTAGCAGTATCTTTCTTTTTATCAGCCATTTCTTCTCTCCTCCCTATTGAATTCTAATACGTGGGTCAATAATACTCATGATGATATCTGAGAGCAAGTTACCAATTAGAGTCAAGATACCAAAGATAAGAATCAAAGCAGTTAAAGTGGTGTAGTCACGTTGACTGATTGAGTCAAGGAACAACTTACCCATACCAGGATAACTGAAGACACTTTCAATAATCATTGAACCACTAAGAAGACCAGTAATAGTGTTACCAAGGAAGGCAGCAATTGGCAATAATGAATTTCTCAAAATATGCTTATGGAAAACTACATTTTCAGGAACACCCTTACTGCGGGCAGTTCTAACGTAGTCTTCAACCTTGTTATCAACAATACCTGTTCTCAAGTACTGTACAGTACCAGTAGTAGCAATCAAGGCATACAAGATAGCTGGAAAAATCATGTGGTAAAGTCTACTGCCAAGTACACCCCAAAATCCTGAGGCGTTGGCTGAAACTGAACCTGAAATTGGGAACCAACCCAAGGTAAAGCCGAAGAGCCATAATCCTAAGATATAGAATACGAAACCCGGTGTAGCTAAAGTAATGTAGTTAAAGATTTGTACACCAGTATCTTGCCATTGGTCTTGGTGACGACCAGCAGTAATACCAAGAGGAATCGCAATACTATAAGTTAAGATAGTTGTCAAAAGTGATAACCAGAAAGTATTATTTGCACGGTCTGCAATTAATGATGTTACAGGTACGTGTTGAATATAACTTGTACCAAGATCACCATGGAATAAGTTGCCTACCCATCTAAAGTATTGAACATACCATGGATCATAAAGACCAGCAGCTCTTCTTAAAGCTTCGATTTGTTTAGGGTCGGTGTTAGGGTTAATTGATCCACTGAATGGGTCACCTGGCATCATCTTAGCAAGCAAGAAGACCAACAGACTCAAGATAATCAATTGTGGGATCATGATTAACAAACGCCGTAAGATTGTTTTCCACATGCTTAATCACTCTCCTTTTCTTCTCGTTCTTTGAGTTCAGCTTCTTGAGCCATATCTTCAGGCAATGCTACCCAGTGCTTAGGTGCAACCTGTTGCAATGGATATACACGTCCGTTCTTGTCATACCATTTGCTTTGGTTTTCCTCGAATTCTTTTTCTACTTGTTCACGGTGTTTCTTATGTTCTTCACGATGTTCAACGTCAACTTGAGGAATAGCAGAAAGAAGTCGCTTAGTATAAATGTGAATTGGGTGCTTGTAAATTTCTTCACGACTACCTAATTCAACCAAACGACCACGGTGCATAATAGCTAAGTTTTCTGACATGTGCTTAACAACACCTAAGTCGTGAGAAATGAAGAGATATGCAATGTTGTATTGTTGTTGAATATGCTTCATGAAGTTCAAAACCTGAGCTTGAACTGATAAGTCCAAAGCAGAAGTTGGTTCGTCGGCAACAATTAATTTAGGGTTAGTAGCAACGGCACGAGCGACACCAATTCTTTGACGTTGACCACCAGAGAATTCATGTGGGTACTTGTAAATTGCATCACTAGGCATCCCTACGATGTCAAGCAAGTCCTGTACACGATCACGTTCTTGATCGGTAGTCAAATTTTCAAAGTTTCTAATCGGTTCAGCAATGATGTCTTCAATTCTCTTACGAGGGTTCAAACTTGACATTGAATCCTGGAAAATCATTTGAACATCTTTGTTATAATCAAGCTTCTTACGATTGCTTGCCTTAGTGACGTCCAAACCCTTATACATGATTTGTCCGCCAGTAACTTTTTCAACCCCAACGATTGCTTTACCGGTAGTTGATTTACCAGAACCAGATTCACCAATCAAACCGTAGGTTTCACCTTCGTTAATTGAGAAGTTTACACCATCAACGGCACGAACATAATCTGTAATTCTGTTCCAAAAGCCGGAGCGAATTGGGTAATAGACTTTTAAATCTTTTATTTGGATAATTTCTTTTGCCATAAATTACTCCCCGCTTGCTGCTGTTGCTTTTTGCGTACTGTCTTCATCCTCAAAGTGGAATGTCTTCCAGCAGGTACATCTTACCCAGTGACCAGGTGCTACCTCATGAACACGTGGCTCCTCCTCATGGGCACTTGCAGGAATCCAAGGAATTCTTGCAGCAAATCGATCACCACTACGTGGCATATTCTTAAGAGATGGTACAGTACCCTTGATAACATGAAGGTCTTCATCAGTATCATCAGATTGAGGCATTGAATTAAGAAGTGATCTTGTATATGGATGAAGTGGATTTTCAAAAATTGTCTTAACATCTGATTTTTCAACAATTTGTCCAGCATACATAACCGCAACTTCATCAGCAGTCTCAGCCACAACGCCCAAGTCGTGGGTAATCAAGATAATACCTGAATGTGACTGTCTTTGAATATCTTCTAGCAAGTCCAAAATTTGAGCTTGAATAGTTACATCCAAAGCAGTAGTTGGTTCATCAGCAATAATTACTTCTGGCTTACATGCAATAGCCATCGCAATAACTACACGCTGACGCAAACCACCTGAAAGTTCATGTGGGTACATCTCGTACATTTCTTCAGGTCTAGGCATTCCTACTTGATTAAATAATTCAATAACTCGTGCGTGACGTGCTTTTTCATCCATATCAGTATGGTAATAAAGAGTCTCGGCAACTTGGTCACCAACACGCATTAATGGATTTAAACTAGCAAGTGGATCCTGAAAGATCATCCCGATCTTATCTCCACGAATCTTGTTGAACAATGATTCATTCAAACCAACAAGGTTCAATTCATTATAAAGAATGTCCCCTGTAACTTTAGTATTTTTATGGTCGTACAATCCAATAATACTTGAAGCGATAGTACTTTTACCACAACCAGATTCACCAACAATGGCTAAAATCTCGTCGCGCTTTAAAGTTAAATTAATATCGTCCGCAGCATCATAGAACTTCCCTTGCAAACGGTACGCCGTATGCAGGTGCTGTATATCTAGTAATAGATCACTCTGCTTTTCCAAAGGTCATTCCTCCATTTATAGCTTCTTTTATTAAAAGCTGTTTAATATTTTCTATTTATTTTCTAATTATAAACACAAAGTCGGTCGTATGTAAATAACGATAGGGCTTTTTTTTAGGAAATTAACCTTGATGTGACTTAATATATAATACAGCGTCACCAACAGTTTTAATTTTCTCAGCTTCGTCATCAGGAATTTCTGAACCAAATTCATCTTCAAGTTGCAAAATAAATTCAACTAAGTCGATAGAATCAGCGTCTAGATCATTTGTAAAATTAGTATTTTCAGTAATTTTATCTTGATCAACATTAAAATTATCGGCAATTAAGGTTTTAATTTTATTGAAAATTTCTTCTTCTGTCATACAAATTCTCCTTTTTAATAAACTATTGTACTATTTTGTAGCGAATTCGTCTTTAAAATCTTGCACCAAATTTTCTTTAATCATTTTATCAACTTGTTTTAAAGTGAAATAAATTGGACGTTCATTAGAGCGGCCGTGAGTTTTAACCACTGGTGCATTAACTCCAAGCAAAACTGCACCGCCATACTTAGCTGTATCAAACTTTGATTTAAGACTTGATAAAGAGCCCTTTACCATCAAAGCTCCTAATTTAGTCATAACACCACCGTTTAACAAGCTATCTTTTAGCAAATGCAAGATTACGCTTGATGTACCTTCAATATTTTTAAGAACAGCATTGCCAGTAAAACCGTCTGTAACTACTACATCAGCTTTGCCTAGTAATAATTCATTCCCCTCAATGTTCCCTTGGAAGTTAAGGTCACTATCTTTTAATAATTCATAGGCAGCTTGGTGAACCTCATCCCCTTTATCACTTTCAGAACCATTATTTAATAGCATGATGCGAGGAGTTTGAATGCCACGAATTTTTTCAGCATAATATGATGCCATTTCTGCCCATTGAAGTAAATATTCAGGTTTGCTCTTAGCATTGGCACCTACATCGACCATATTAAAGCCGTCATCACTATTTTGAACTGGTAAGGTTGGCATTAAGCCTGGACGAGTAATGCCCTTAATACGACCGATGATAAAAATACCACAGGCTAATAATGCACCAGTATTACCTAAAGAAAGAAGAGCATCGGCCTTTCCTTCTTTAACAAAGTTTGCTGCTACAACCATTGAAGAATCTTTCTTTCTTCTAATTGCCTTAACGGGTTCATCTTCATCGGCAATCACTTCGGTGGTTGCAACTACGCCCAATTGATCATTAATTTGATCAGCAGGAATTAAATTACGTAATTGTTCTTTATCACCGAATAATAAAAACTTAGTTTCAGGCATTTCATCTTTTACCTTTAAAACAGCTTCAACGATTGCTTCAGGCGCATTATCTCCGCCCATCGCATCAATAGCAATTGTTCTCAATATAATTCACCACAATCTTTTAAATTCTATTTTGTTCTAATTGTTTATATTCTAGCACTTGGTTAAGTGTCTGATGATCAGCTAATTTCGGATCTTGCTGAACTAATTCTCGCGCCACTTTTTGCGCAACAACCAAGGTATTGTAGTTATTAACTACATCTCCCACGCGAAATTCAGGCAATCCAGATTGAGCTTTACCAAAAAGATCACCCTCGCCACGCATTTTAAGGTCTTCTTCTGCTAATTTAAAGCCATCATTGGTAGCAGCAATTATTTTCATTCTTGCTTTACCAGAATCAGTCTTCGGATCAGCTATAAAAACGCAATAACTTTGCGTCTTACCACGTCCAATTCTTCCGCGAAGCTGATGCAGTTGACTTAATCCGAAACGATCCGCATTATAGATGACCATCATATTGGCATTAGCCACATCGACTCCAACTTCAATTACGCTAGTTGTAACCAAAATATTTATTTTTCCACTAGCAAAAGCGGTCATAATTTCGTCCTTTTTAGGACCGGGCATTTGACCATGAAGCAAAACCACATTTTGATTAGGAAAATCATGACTTAACTTAGCATGTAATTCCTCCGCATTCTTTAAATCCAATGTTTCAGATTCAGTAATCAGCGGCGTAACAGCATATATTTGAAAACCTTGTGCAAGTTGCTCCTGCATTTTCTGATAAACATCTTTCATCTGACTACTAGTCTTCCAAGATGAAATGATTGGTTTTCTACCGGCAGGCATATGATGAATTTCAGAAACAGTCATATCTCCATATACTGTTAAAGCCAGCGTTCGAGGAATTGGAGTGGCCGTCATAGCTAGAATATCAGGCTGATCACCTTTATTAATTAAAGCCTGTCTTTGTCCAACGCCAAAACGGTGTTGTTCATCAATGATTACCAAGCCTAACTTTTTAAAAATGACACTGTTCTGAATTAAAGCGTGTGTGCCAATTACCACATTAATTGTGCCATCAGTTAATTCACGATAAATTTCTCTACGCTCGAGTGTTTTGGTATTACCTGTTAATAGAGCAACTCTTACGCCCAAGGGCCTCAGTAATTCATCAATCTTTTTAAAGTGCTGTGTAGCTAAAATTTCAGTTGGCACCATCAAAGCTGCTTGATAACCCGCAGTAATCGCCGCAAAAATAGCATAAACTGCAACAACAGTTTTACCAGATCCTACATCCCCTTGTAACAGACGACGCATTTGACCTGATGAATGCATATCAGCAAAAATTTCATTAACAACTTCTTTTTGATCGTCTGACAATTCAAACGGTAAAGAAGAGGTCAATTGAGCTATTTCTTTTAAATCATAATTTTTAGGATAGCCTGCTTGTTTGCCATCATGGCTAGCCAAAAGAGCTAGCTGCAATTCAAAAATAAAAAATTCTCGAAAGATTGCACTTCTTTTAGCTAGATTTGCTTCAGTACTATTTTTAGGATGATGCATTTTTTGAATAATCGCTTGATCAGTCAACAAACGATATTTTTCTCTAATGCTCTGGGGAACAATATCTTGTACTTTATCTAAGAAACTATCTACCGCTAAATTAATCAAATTAACTAGCTTTTTTTGTTTAACATGACGATTAACAGGATAAATTGGCGCCATGCCACTATCATTTTCTTTTACTGCAACAAATTTAAAGGCAGAAAGACTTTGACGAGCAACATTATATTTACCATAAATTGCTACTTCTTCGCCAATTTCAATCTTGCTCTTAAGCCATGGCTGATTAAAAAAATTGACCATGATTACATCATGGTCAATTCTCATTTTAAAACTTAGGCGACTCTTCTTATAACCAAAACGACTAACAAAAGGTTCGGTGGCTACAATTCCCTTTAGCATTACTTTTTGACCATCCATGATTTGATCTAAAGGCAATGTCTGCAATTCGTCATAACGAAAAGGAAAATAAAAGAGCAAATCATAAATACTATAAATGCCTAAGCTACCTAGATCAGCCGCAGTTTTTGTTCCTACACCTTTTAAATCTGTTACAGGAGCAAATAATGCGTTTTCTATCATTTTTTATTCAACTGATACTAAGAAGTGATATACAGGTTGACCACCATCATGAATTTCAAATTCAAGATCATCATGACTGGCTTCAAGAGCTTCAACAACCTGTTGTGCCTCATCTTCGCTTGCATCACGACCATACATAATAGTGATAATTTCTGAATCTTCATCAAGCATCTTTTCGATCATTTCGATAGTAGTATTGATCAAATCAGCGTTATCAACCTTAATATTACCGTCGATGATACCAAGGTAATCATTCTTGTGAATTTCTACGTCGTCAATTTCAGTATCACGAGTAGCTTGAGTTACTTCACCTGAAACTACAGTGTCGAGATCTTCTGACATAGCTTCAACGTTATCATCAACGGAAGCATCTGGGTTAAATGAAAGCATTGCAGTGAGACCTTGTGAGATAGTCTTGCTTGGTACGATACCTACTGGAATGTCACTAACTTCTGCAGCTTGCTTAGCAGCCATCACGATATTACCGTTGTTTGGCAAAACAATTGCCTTCTTAGCACCTGACTTCTTGATTGCATCAATAAAGTCTTGGGTTGATGGGTTCATTGTTTGACCACCAGAAATAATTCTGTTTATGCCTTCGCTTTCAAACAATTTTCTAATACCGTTACCAGAAGCTACGGCAATAACAGCAAAGTCAACTGATTCTTGTTGTTCTTTATCTTGATCAACGATGCTTTCGTGTTGGATACGCATGTTGTCGATCTTGATCTTGCCTAATTGACCGAATTGACTACCGTACTTGAAGACATCACCAGGGTGTTCGGTGTGAACGTGAACCTTAGCAATTTCACCATCAGATACAGCTAAAAGTGAGTCGCCCAAACCTGACAAGTGCTTTCTGAATTCTTCCAAATCGAATTTCTTCTTGTTTGGCACGTCAGCGTTAAGGTCAACCATAATTTCAGTACAGTAGCCATTCTTGATATCTTGAGTAGCTAGTTGACTTTGTACAGAAGATTGGTGGTGCATTGCGTTGATCATTTCATCCATTTCAGTTTCGTCAGGTTGATATTGATCAGCAAAGTTTTCACCAAGAAGACCTTCTAAGAAACCTTCATAAATGAACAAAAGTCCTTGACCACCTGAGTCAACAACACCAACTTGCTTCAATACTGGAAGTAAATCTGGAGTTGATTTAAGAGCCTTCTTAGCACCTTCAACAACTGCCTTCATTACTTCAGTAACATCATCAGTGTCATTAGCCTTAGAAGCACCTTCTTGAGCAGCAACACGAGCTACAGTCAAAATAGTACCTTCGACAGGTTTCATTACTGCCTTATAAGCAGTAGCTACACCATTTGAAAAGGCGTTAGCCAATTCTTGTGCAGTTAAGGTCTTCATGCCTTGAGTAGCCTTGTAAAAGCCGCGGAACAACTGTGAAGTAATAACACCACTGTTACCACGTGCACCCATCAACATTCCTTTAGCTAAGCTTTCAGTCAAATCACCAACATTGCTGCTAGGATTTTCAGAAACGGCTCTTGCCCCACTTTCAATAGTTAAATTCATGTTGGTACCAGTATCACCATCAGGAACTGGGAACACGTTCAATGAGTTAACAAACTCAGCGTTCTTACCAATTCTGTGGGTGGCAACACGCACCATATCTCTAAATTGCTTACTATCTATTTCATTTAAAACCACTATTTAAAACCTCCGCTTACGTTATTCGTCAAGTACCTTTACACTTTGAACGATTACATTAACGGCTTTAGTGTTAATTCCTAATTGATTAGAAAGATTAAATTTAACACTATCTTGAACATTCTTACTTACTTCAGAAATCTTAAGCCCATAGCCTACGATAATGTATACATCAACAGTGATTTCGTTATCTTCTGACTTGACAACAACACCGCGCTTATAGTTGGCACGGTTAAGAATTCCATCGAATCCATCACGAATGGCATTTTTTGAAGCCATTCCCACAACGCCATAATTAGACGTAGCTGCGCCACCAACAACAGTTGCGATTACACCGTTTGAAATATCAATCAAACCATCTTTTGTCTTGATCTTAACAGCCATGTTCTTCCTCCGTCTTATTATCTACATATACGATTATTATTTTATCATAGTACTGCCGTAATCAATAAATAAAATACGTCCTAAAAAAAGTTGAATTGCGACAAAACATATGATAACCTAATTAAGTATGACACCATATATAAAGGAGGTTTAGCAAATGGCTAAAGATTACGTAACAGGTAAGAAGACCACATTCGGTAACAAACGTTCACACTCATTGAACTCAGCTCGTCGTGCTTGGAAGCCAAACCTTCAAAAAGTTCGCATTCTTGTTGACGGTAAGCCAAAGCGCGTATGGGTTTCAACCAAGGCTTTAAAGTCTGGTAAAGTTACTCGTGCCTAATAACCAGCCTTGCAGATTTATCTGTAAGGTTTTTTGTTTGCTAAAAATTTTGTACATCAAAAAAGGACAACTGATTTTTCAGCTGTCCTTTTTTAAATTATTTCATAATATTATGATTTTTATCATCATCTGAAATTTCATCAGCCATTCTTTCCTTAATTGGAGTATAGGCATATTCAGTAATCATTTCGCCCAATTTAGTTGGCAAGCCCAAGTCTTGGTAAGTAACGTTTCTAGCAAGGCCATTAATAGTTGCTACTTCCTTCTTCTTTTTCTTATCAAAAACGTGAACATGGTTTTTGTGCATTTAATTTTCTACATTTTGTTTTGCGCGATCAAGTCTTGCTTCATAGCGACCATCTTCAAAAGCGGCCACATTCTTTTCAAAATCAATATATTTCATAATTAATCCTTGATTCTTTTTCATCTATTTTAAACCAATCATTAAAGATTATGAAAGCGATTAACATCTTTTGAATAAATCGCCGCAAGCATCCCTTTTTCAAAATTAATTTCAAATTGAGAAGTATTCGGCAAAAATTCATTTGAAGAAAACACTCGTGGATAATCTCCAGAATAATGGTGCAACTCATAACGGGCACCTAAAATATTAAAATCTTTAATTGCAGTTAAAGCAGCAAAACCAATATATGGGTACTCTGATACTTTCTTTATTACATGACGTCCCGGATTGAAAAAGACAATTTCATTTTGCTTATCCATTATTGAGACCTGTTCAGCGAATTGTCGCAGAGATGGATCGAGCAGCATTAATAAATTAATTAAAAAATGATCTATTCTGCCCCCTGTTGCACCCAAAATATTTAAATTATCAATCTGATAATCATCAAAAACTGTATGCAGCATCAATTCAGAATCAGTCAAATCTTTAACCGGATTTGAATAACGAATATCTCTTACATTACTTTCAATTTCCGCTAGATCTGCTTTTTTTAATGAGTCAAAATCCCCCAGCGCTACATCAGGAGTTATTCCTAATTCTTCTAAGTACAAAGAACCACGATCTACTCCAACAATAAGATTATTTGTCTTTCTTGCATCTTTAAGTATTTCTTTGATGTTAACAGGCCACAAATCTGTTGGTCCACCTAATAATGCATATGCTTCCATTACTTAATAATTTTTTCTAATTTAAGTACTTGATTTGCAATATTACCATTTTCATATAAATAAGAGCCAACTACAAAGACATCAGCACCTGCATCTTTGGCAATTTTAATCGTACGGTCATTAATGCCACCATCAACTTCAATTGCCATGTTTGGTCCTACAATTTCTCTGACTTGCTTAATCTTCTCAGCTGAATCAGCAATAAAGCTTTGACCACCAAAACCAGGATTGACGGTCATGACTAAAACTTGTTTAATTTTTGGCAAAAATTTTTCGACAACGTCAGCTGGAATATCCGGTTTAATTGCTAAAACAGCCTCAACTCCATTAGAAGCCAAATAATCAAGCCAATAATTCAGCTTGGATTCACTCATCGCACCATAATGCAGCTCCATGATATCTGCTCCGGCTTCAACAAAGGCTGGAATAAGATCATCAGGATTATTACTCATAAAGTGAATCTCAGCATCTGTCATGGGAAATTCACGTTTAAAATCACTAATTAATTGTGGTCCAAAAGATAAATTTGGCACAAAATGTCCATCCATAATATCAATATGGAAACGATCAATGCCTACTGCAACAGCATCTTTAATATTTTCTTTTAAATTTAAATTATCTGCGTTCAAAATTGATGGCGCAATAATCATTTTCTTCTCCTATTATTTTAAATATTCGGGTAATCGGCCTTCACTAATTTCTGTCCGCATTGCCAGATAATCATCATAACGATGAGGCATTATTTGGCCTTCTTCAAGCAACTTTTTAACTTCACAGCCAGGTTCCTTTAAATGTTGGCACCCTCTAAATTTACATTTGCTGCTAGCACGTTTAAATTCAACGAAATAGTTACATAATTCATTCAATTTGATCGGTGTTAAATCAATCGAAGAAAAACCTGGTGTATCAGCTAAGAAACCTTCACCTAATTTAAATAATTCGACTTTTCTAGTAGTATGCTTACCACGGTTTAAACTAGTAGAAATTGCTCCCGTTGCCTGATTAGCATCCTTCTTCAAATGGTTAAGTAAAGTAGATTTACCTGCACCAGATTGTCCTGCCAATGTCCAAATTTGCCCCGCTTTAATCATTTGAGGAATTTGAGCTTCTACATCATGATAATCAGTAAACACTGGATAACCAATTTCTTGATAATATGATAGTTCTTCTTTAATTTTAGCTAACTTGTCACCTTTTAATAAATCGCTTTTAGATAAATAAATAGTGACTTGTACTTTTTGCCAAGAAAAGAAAGTTAAAAAGCGATCCAATAATTCTAAAGAAAAATCAGGTTCAACCGCAGAAATAACTAACAATACATGGCTGACATTTGCTACAGCGGGACGACCAATTCTGTTGAGTCGCGGTAAAATCTTTACCAAGTAACTCATACCCTGATCATCTATTTGAATTTCTACATGATCACCTACTGCAGGTTTTTGCTTTTTTTGACGAAAAACGCCGCGAGCACGCGTTCTAACGATACCCGCAGCAGTTTCCACATCATAATAACCAGCAATTAACCCGACAACGGTTCCTTCTGCTAGTTTCATTTATTTTGTCACCTTTTCATTCAAAACAGTTTCTCCGTTACGAACTACGCGCAACTGGCCGTTTCCATCCTTAATTGAAAATGGAATTGAGAAACTCATATCACGTTTAATATATAAGTCACGATAGATATTACTCAAGGAGTGATCATCATCTTTGATATAAATCTGAACATGGTCGCCTTTACTATTGTCTTCCTTAGTGTCAGTTTCTCCACTTTTACCATCGAATTTATCATCCTTTTTCAGATCGCTGCCAACATAATTAACAGTAAATGTCTTCGTAACAGTAGTATCTTTTTCTTCTTTTGGACCGCGTGAAACTTTAATGGTTACCGTAGATCCACGATCAACCTTAGTACCCGCTTCCGGCTGCATTGAGATAACCAAACCTCGCTCAATTTCATCAGAATATTCTTGATTAATCTGTAAAGTTAAGCCATGTTCCTTAGCATAATCTTGCGCACTCTTTAATGAGTAATTGTGCAAATCTTTTAAGGTAACGGTATTTATCTTTGGCTTTATCTGTTTTCCTCGAGAAACCACCAAAGTAATTGTAGTCTGCGTTGGTTTTACTTCTACACCAGCAGCAATACTCTGAGAAATGATGTTGCCTTTAGCCATTTTATTTGAATATTGATCTTCTCTAACAACATCGAAGCCTTGATTTTCTAATTTTTCTGCAGCTTCATCGTAATTATCCCCGACTACATCAGGTACCTTTACCATGCTGGTACCACTAGAAACAATTAAAATGATAGCCTTTCCTTGATCCACTCTATTACCGGCTGCTGGTTTAGTACCAATTACATTACCTTTTTTAATGTCATCAGACTGGCGTCTAATTACTTTTCCCACTTGTAACCCGGCGGCTTCTAACCGTTTTTCAGCACGCTTTTCAGTTATATTAGTTACATCAGGAATATGAACTTGACGTGGTTTATTATTATTGCCACTTAGTGCGAAAATCATAATAAAAATAATTAATCCAGCGGCAATAACTGAAAAAATCCACCACCATTTATGACTTTTAACATTTTGCCAAAAGTCTTTTTTCTTTTTCTTTTTATCAGGTTTATTTCCCTCTTCAGATTCTACAGTCTGCTCTTTTTCGGGGGCTTTAAAACCTGGCAGAACGATTGTTTTATCATTATTGTTACCATGATTAGGCACAAAAACCGGCTCATCTGCTCTTTCGGGATCTAAGCTACTATCTAGGTCAGCCTGCATGGCTTGTGCTGTAGCATATCGATCTCGTGGATCCTTAGCAGTTGCTTTTAACACAACATTTTCTAATGCTTGCGGAACACTTTGATCCTTCTTTCTAATAGAAGGTATTGGTTCCTGCGCGTGTTTTAACGCAATTGAAACAGGAGTATCACCATTAAACGGCACAGTGCCTGTAATCAATTCATACAGAATAATCCCTAAAGAATAAATATCGGACTGCTTAGTAACCAATCCGCCTCTAGTTTGTTCAGGTGACATATAATGAACTGATCCCATGACAGAATTAGTCTGCGTCACAGAGCTCTGATTCAAGGCAACCGCAATACCAAAATCAGCAATCTTAATATTGCCTCTCTTGTCCATCAAAATATTTTGTGGTTTAAGATCACGGTGGATGACATTATGTTTATGAGCCAAAGCAACTGCACTTAGAATTTGATCCATAATGCGAATCACTTCATGCAAATCCAAAGGAGCATTTTGACGAATATACTCTTTCAAATCTGGACCATCAACATATTCCATTACCATATATGGCAATCCATGATCAGTTCCTACATCAAGAACAGAGACAATATTAGGATGACTTAATTCACTAGTGGCTAAAGCCTCTCTTTGAAAACGAGCTTGTGTTTGAGGTTCATTTTGTAAATCTAACCGTAATATTTTAACTGCTACTTTACGTTGCAGAATAATATCTTCAGCCAGATAAACATTGGCCATACCGCCTTCGCCTAAAGTATCAATAATGCGATAACGTTCACCAAGCAGATAACCTTTATCGATCACTGCTCTCGTCCTCCTTATTCCAAATTAGGCAAACGGTAATATTGTCACCACCACCTAATCGATTGGCTTCACTAATTAATTTATTGCATCGTTCTTTTAAGCTTAATTCTTTTGTAGCTAAAACTTGTTGTATTTGTGGATCACTGAGTGAGTTTGTTAATCCATCAGTACATAGCAAAATGATGTCGTCATCATCAAGCTTAATTTCCTTAACTTCAGGATCAATTGTACTAGATACACCTAGGGCTTGAGTAATGATGTTCTTTTGGGGATGATGCTTAGCCTGTTCCTTAGTAATTTGCCCCATTTTGACTAGCTCATTAACTAAAGAATGATCTTCAGTTAATTGGACAAACTTTCCTTCGGAATAACTATAAGCACGTGAATCGCCCAAATGAGCTATCAACGCATTATCCTTAAATGCAAAAGCTAAAACAATTGTCGTACCCATTCCATTTAAGTCAGGAAATTTATCAGCTGTTTTTAAAATTGTTTCATTTTCAGAATTTAATTGCACATCTAGCCATTTTCGAGCAATATTAGCATCAGTAAAATCTGTTATGCCAAAATTATGTCCTAAGTGAGTGACAGCCATTGTAGAGGCAACATCGCCGCCTTGATGGCCACCCATACCATCACAAACAATTGCTAAGGTAATTCCCTTACGATTCTCAAAAACTTGTACAAAATCTTGATTGCTTTTTCGTACCTTGCCGATACTTGAAGCGTATGCTGTTTCAATCAAAAATCTAACCTCGTAATCTAAATTTTGCAATGAAAAATCCATCATTGCCATCTTGATCAGGCATTATTTTTAACATTCCTGTCTTGGACTCAAGCTTGCTTAATAAAAATGGTTTTAATTCAAAATCAGGATGAGTTCGCAAGAATTGCTTAACTACTTCTTCATTTTCTTCCATTGAAATTGAACAAGTTGAGTATACTAATTCTCCCTCAACTTTTAACAATGTGCTAACAGAATCTAAAATCCCTGACTGAATTTTTTGTAAGCTCTTCAAATCTTGCAAACTCTTGGTATAACGAATCTCAGGCTTGCGTCTTAATAGTCCCAAACCTGAACATGGAGCATCAACTAAAATTTTAGTGAACTCACCTGCATTAAACATTTCTTGCGCTTTTCTAGCATCACATGCCTTAGTTATTACTTTGTCCGACACATGCATGCGGCGAGCATTTTCTTTTACTAGACGTAATTTCTTTTCATGAATGTCTAGTGCAGTTACATCACCAGTGATATTTTCAGCAATCTGGACAGTTTTCCCGCCAGGTGCACTACATGCATCTAAAACATGTTCAGCTTGATTTTTATCAAAATCAAAAGCTTCTACCACTAAGCTAGCGGCTTCATCTTGAATTGTCAACTTTCCTTGTTCAAATAAATCACTTTCGCTAATGCCACCATGACTTAAAACGGCGTCATTAAGAGATAAATTTGACCATTTCGGTTGATATCCTTCTTTTGTTAATTGATCAAAAACATGATTTTTATCTGCTAGTGATGAAATTCGCACACTATTTTTGGCTGGTTCATTAATACTGCTTAAAACTGATTTTGCTTTTTGCATTCCCCAATTGTCAATTAAATACTTAACTAACCATTTAGGAACGCTTTCTTTAATACTTAAATATTTAACGGTATCCTTTTCATCAGGTAAAATCACACCGCGTCTAATAAATGCACGCAAGATTCCGTTCACTACTCTATAGCCTGAAGAATGATGTTTGCCAAACTGCTTAGCTAGTTTATTAGCTTCATCTAGTACAGCACGGTTAGGAACCTTGTCTAAGAATATTATCTGATAAAGTGACATCAACAAGAGCGGCTTCAAATATTTTTCAGTGATTTTTGTTTTAAGCAAACCGGTCAATTGATATTCCAAAAAAAGGCGATATTGAATCGTTCCGTAAACAATTCTAGTTGCTAAATTTTGATCAGCAATCGATAAATCAGAATGCTTTAAACTATTGTTCAAACTAATATTTGAATATGAGCCATTTTTTAAGACTTTAATTAAAGTATCTAAGCTAATTGCACGGGCACTTTTATTTGTCGACAATTTCTTCTCCTGGGGCAAATTTACTACCTTGACCATTTAAAAAGTTCTTAATATCCATCTTCTTCTTGCCGCTTGGTTGTACCTCGAGCAAGTTTAAAACAGTACCATTAGCAAAGCTAATTGCAAAGCGGTCCTTATTAGCTACTACGCAACCTGGCTTTAAATCAGTACTATCCTTAGCAACTTCTGCTTTCCAAACCTTGAAGCGCTTGCCTTCAAGCATCATATAAGCACCTGGATCTGGATTAAGAGCACGGATCATATTGTTAGCTTCAGCAGCTGTCATAGTAGGAACGATGCGTTCTTGTTCTTTAGTAATATTAGGTGAAAAGACTACCTTATCTGGATCTTGAGGAATCTTTTTAACGCTGCCATCAATAATCGAAGGTAAAGTCTTCAAAAGTAAGTCTCTACCTACAATTGATAATTTATTAAATAAAGTTCCTGCATTGTCATCTGGCTCAATCTTAATTGCTTTTTGAGAATAAATATCACCAGCATCCATTTTCTTTACCATTTCCATAATGGTGATACCAGTTTCTGCATCCCCATTAATGAGTGAATATTGAATTGGTGCACCACCACGATATTTTGGCAAAAGTGAACCATGGACATTAACAGCAGCAATTTTTACTGAGTTTAAAAACTTAGTTGGCAAGAACTGACCGTATGCGGCGGTGACGATTAAGTCAGCATGCATATCAATCAATTGTTGCATTTCTTCTGAGCCAGACAATTTCACTGGTTGAAAAACAGGTAAATTATGCTTTTCTGCAGCAATTTTAGCTGGGGTCTTAGTGATCTTTTGTTTACGACCAACCTTTTTATCAGGCTGCGTTACAACAGCCTTAATTTCATAATTATTTTTGATTAAGCCTTCTAATACTGGAACTGAAAACTCTGGTGTTCCCATGAATATTACTGATGTCATTAAAACAACTCCTTACATTACTCTTTCTGGTTCATTATCGATAAAAATACTTAAACCATATTTCTTAGCTTCTTGAGCAGAATCTTGAACATGGTGCAATAGTTTATTTAAATTTGGTTCTTTTTTATATTTTACCAGTATTTGGTAATAATATTGATTTTTTACTCTAGAAATTGCACTTGGCGATGGTCCTAAAATTATTGCTTGATTATTTAAATGCTGCAATAAATATCTTTTTATCTTGAATGCTTCTCTAGCCGCATTTTGCTCTTTTTTAGCAGCAACTGATATTAATACTGTATAAAAATATGGTGGGTAATTGCCAGCATGACGCATATGCATTTCATAACCATAAAATTTTTCATAATCCTGCGTTTGTGCCAATTGAATGGCATAGTGTTCTGGATTATAAGTTTGAATTAAAACTTCGCCTTCCTTGTCAGCACGACCTGCACGTCCTGCGACTTGCGTCAGCAACTCAAATGTTTTTTCTGATGCATTATAATCCGATAACCATAATCCCGTATCTGCGTTAATTACGCCAACTAAAGTTACATTTGGAAAATCTAATCCTTTAGCAATCATTTGAGTTCCTAACAAAATATCCGCCTCATGGTTACCAAATGAATCCAAAATCCGCTTATAACTGCCTTTTCTCCTAGTTGTATCAACATCCATTCTTAAAATTCTAGCTCCTGGTAAAAGTTCTTCAAGTTCTTCTTGAACTTTTTGGGTTCCAGTACCTAAAAAACGGATTTTTGAACTTTGACAATTAGGACACCGAGTAGGAATTGGCTCTGTATGTCCGCAATAGTGACATTGCATACTATTAGTATCTTTATGCAAATTAAGTGAAACATCACAATTAGGACATTTCAAAACAAAACCACATTCCCGGCAAAGCATGAAATTAGCAAATCCTCGCCGATTAAGCATCAAGATGACTTGCTCTTTTTTCTCTAGTCTTTTCTTAATTGCATCGACTAATTCAACAGACAAGTCAAATTGCCCACCTGCAAATTGAACATGCTTAAGATCAATCAAATTAACTTTAGGTAATTTTTTATGATTTGCACGTTTAGTTAAACGTAATAGATGATATACATCTTTTTGAGCACGTGCTCGACTTCCTAGTGATGGAGTAGCACTTCCTAGTACTAATGGACAATGGTGATATTTACTACGCCAGAGTGCCACATTTTTAGCATTATAACGAGGATTGGTCTCTTGTTTATATGATGATTCATGCTCTTCATCAATTATGATTAATCCAATATTATCTAGCGGAACAAAAACTGCACTTCTTGCTCCAACTACTACTTGAATTTCACCACGACGAATTCTACGCCATTCGTCATATTTTTCCCCTTCAGATAAAGCACTATGTAAAACGGCCACTTTATCACCAAAACGTGCCTTTACTTGCTTTACCATTTGCGGTGTTAACGAAATTTCTGGCACTAGCATCAAGGCATTTCTTCCTTGAGCTAAAGCTTGTCCAATTGCATGCAAATATACTTCTGTCTTCCCACTACCAGTAATTCCTTCAAGTAAAAAGGTCTCTGCATTACGCTGATCAATTGCGCTATTAATTTGATCCAACGCAGCCTGTTGTTCATCATTTAAAGTCACTAGAACTGGCTTTTTTTCATCTTCAAAACCAGCTAAGGGATTACGATAAACTTCGACAGCTTTTCTTTTTAGCCAACCTTTTTTAACAGCTGAATTTAAATTAGCTGCCGATAAGCCTAACCCTTTTGTCAAATCACTTTGACTTTTAGGATAATCATCTTTATTTTCAATAATATCCATCATCAATTGCTTTTGCTTAACCGCATTTTGACGCAAAGTATTGTAAATCTTGGTGTATTCTGCAGAATCTAGCGCTAATTCATACTGATTTTCTTTTTTCTCTTTAGCTCTATTTTCTACAACATATTCTATTTTGGCATCATCATTTTTCAGCAATTGATGAACTTTTTTTATTTGCTTCAGATCCATCATTTTAGCTAAATCAATGGGATCACCTTGAAAGAACGGCATCTTTTTAGCTTTTTCATTTGCAGGTACTAACAGTTTACGATAGCCTGCCCGCATTACCCATGGCAACATTGCTTGTAAAATGGTAATTCGATATGAAAAAATATTTTGTGCCAAATTTTCAGACAATTTTATTAATTCTGGTGTAAGTGGTGGCATTTCATCCACTGTCACTAAAAGATCTTTTAACTTACCTGTAAATTGACTTTTTGCCTCTATGCCTACTACAAAGCCTTGAACTTTTCTTCGACCAAACGGTACTATTACTCTTGAACCAATTTTGACATCTTTTTCTAATTCAGCCGGAATATGATATTCAAAAATACGATCTGTTTGCTTGGTTGCAACATCAACAATAACCTGAGCAATCATCTAATCACCTGTAAAAAAGACCTCCACCCAAAGGATGAAGGTCAGTAAATTAGTCTTCGAGGTTAACCTCGGCATGAGCTGGGTCAACCGTTACTTTACCAGCGGCAATTTCTTCAAGTGCCTTACCAACTGCCTTATCACACTTGAAATGATCTAAAGTTGGTGGATCGCCAGCTTCAAGTTCATGTGCTCTCTTAGCAGCAAGTACAGATAATGAATAACGTGAATCAACACGTGACAACAATTTATCAATTGATGGATAAGTAATTCTCATGATTAATCCTCCTTGACCATCTTACGATAGTCATCAATTACACGCTTAACACTGACATGCTCTGCATCAACAATTGCCTTGATATGGTCTACTGCATTAGCAACTGTATCATTTACAACTGCATAATCATATTCTTCCATTTCCAAGATTTCATTTCGAGCTTGTTTAATTCTACCACGAATTACATCTTCTGACTCAGTACCACGATGTTCTAATCGCAGGTGCAATGTATGCAAATCTGGTGGAGTTAAAAAGATGAACACGCCATCAGGCATTTTCTCACGGACCTTAGCGGCACCGTTAACGTCAATCTCCAATAAAACGTCTTTGCCATCATGTAACATCTTTTTTACAGGACCTAATGGCGTACCATAATAATGTCCAACGTAATTATTATATTCTAATAACTCACCATTTTTAATAGCTTCTTGAAAACGTTCTTCACTTACAAAGAAATAATCTTTTCCATCGACTTCGCCGGGACGAGGCTTACGAGTAGTCATTGAAACTGAATACTCAAATGGAAAGACTTTGTTTTCAACAATAGCACTTTTTACAGTTCCTTTACCAACACCTGAAGGACCCGAAAGTACTAATAACAAACCTTTATCTGCCATGCTGAACTCCTCTTAGTAACTATTAATATATCTAGTTTGCACTAAAATCAATAGTTTTTCAAGTTTTCTCTTTATGTAGTTCAACCGTAGACGTCTCAAGGCATCAAAAAAGTAGACTGATAGCCTATTTTTTGCCTCAATCTACTTTTTCAAAAGTCTCACAAACTACTTCAGTATTTTCACTAAAAATAGTGTTTAAATTTTCTCGACATTCCCATGCAAAAAAATTTTCATGAATTTTTCGCCAATAATCATATGAGCGATCTCCTTCACCCTCTAAATATGCATGTTCAGCAGAAACATTTTTAAATGGCATAATTTCCACGGTTTTATTTCGAATTACGCACACTGGTTTATTTTCTCCATTTAAAACAATAGCATATTGACCGACTGTGGGAACATCTTCATCTGGATCATATACGCTTGTAGTAGCGGTTTTAATGCCACGATTAATTAAATCGCTTAATACATCAGCATCTTGGCTATTTCCGCCAAATGCATAAGCACCTTCTAATTCTCCCGGATTAACATGATGTTTTTGACAAAAATCCATCCAAAACTTATTGATACTATTCATCTTTAATACTCTTAATCAAATCAGCAGCGTTCTTTTTAGCCGCATCTGTTACATCTTGTCCTGCCATCATTTGAGCAATTGCAGTAATAGTTTCTTCCTTGCTTAAAGGTCCTATTTGAGTAAACGTAGAACCATCTTTTACTTGTTTTGCAACTAAATAACGTTGATCACCTGCAGCTGCAACCTGTGGAGAGTGGGTTATAGCAATTACCTGCTTGTCTTGACCAATAGAATGCATCTTTTTACCAATTGCGGCAGAAACACGTCCTGAAACACCTGTATCAATTTCGTCAAAGATCATCGTTCCAACAGGTTCAACATGACTAAAGATAGCCTTCAATGCCAATATTAATCTCGATTGCTCACCGCCTGAGACAATTTTTACTAACGGCATTAGATCTTCACCTGGGTTAGGTGCAATCAAGAATACAATTGCATCTGTACCTTTAGCCGTAAAAGTTTTGGTTTCTTCAAAATTAATAGAAAAGCGGGCCTTTTCCATATAAAGATCTGCTAATTCTTGTTTTATTTGCTCTTCTAGTGAATGGGCAACTTTTTCTCGAATTAGGTGCAATTGTCTAGCTTCTTTGGTCATCTTTTCTTCAACTTGTGCCACTTCTGCTTGCAGCTTTTCTTCATCTAAACCGCCAGTTTCAAACTGACCAAGTTCTTTTTGCACTTTAGCGTAAAAAGCAAAGACATCTGCCAACGTTGGACCATACTTTTTCTTCAATGAGTTCAACGTATCTAAACGATTAGTTACATATTGGAAACGTTCTTCATCAAAATCCATCTGATCCATCAAATTAGACAACTCACTACGAGCGTCGTTTAAAGCATACACTCCGTCATCAACAGTTTTAGCAAAATCTTTAAATTTTGAACCAAATTCCGTTAAATCTGTCGCTGCATTTTGTGCATCCCCTAATAACGTTGCAATTCCGTGCTCGTCATCATCGTACAGCTGCATAAAATAATTGGCAGTATCTGCAATTTTTTGATAATTATTTAATTCGTTAAATTCTTCCTCTAATTTTTCATCCTCATCAGGATCCTCCAAATTAGCAGACTCTAACTCATCATTTTGAAATTGAAGAATATCTTGTTTTTGAGCCAATTCTTGTGCATCTTGACGCAAATGACGCAGTTGATTAATTAACTTTTGCCAATGGCGATAATCCTCTTGATACGCTGATAATTCTTCTTTAAAAGAATCAGATGCATAATCATCAACTAAATCAATTTGACGATCTTGATCCATTAATATTTGCTGATCATGCTGACCATGAATATCAACTAAATAATTGCCGATTTCACGTAAAACATTGATAGTAGTTAATTGACCATTAATACGTACTATATTTCTACCCTTGATGGCTAATTCTCGGCTAATCACTAATTGATCGTCATCATGTGGCAGACCATACTTTTCACAAAGCTCCGCAATCTTTTCTTTTTGATTATCAAGTACAAACAAACCCGTAATTACAGCCTTTTGTTCTCCAGAACGGATCATCTCTTTTTGACTACGGCTTCCCATCAATAATGAAACCGCATCAATGATTATTGATTTACCAGCACCAGTTTCACCGATAATCACGGTCATTTTTTCTTGAAAGCGAACTTTTAAGCTTTTAATAATCGCAAAATTTTTAATATCTAGTTCAACTAGCATTTTTCCACTCCTAGAGACTATTTACAGCACGTTCTACTACTTCTGCTGGGGTACTTGACCACAAATTACGACCACCGTTAGCTTCGTCTTTTTGCAAATGAATCAAAAATTCAATGTTTCCTTTACCACCTTTAATTGGTGAATAATCAACATCTAAAACATTAAAACCAATTTCCATTGCCTTTTGCATAGTATGTTCAATTACATTTTTATGGACTTCATGATCGTGAACAATACCATGCTTACCAACGTTTTCTGGACCTGCCTCAAATTGTGGCTTAATTAGACAAACAGCATCACATTGATCCTTTAGGATTTCATACATTGGCGGCATGATCAAATCAAGTGAAATAAACGAAACATCAGTCATCGCAAAATCAGGTAAGCCTTGATTAAAATCTTCAGGTTTAGAATAACGGAAATTCTGCTTCTCCATTACTACTACACGTGGATCATCTCTTAATTGCCAAGCTAATTGATTGTAGCCTACATCTAACGCATAAACCATCTTGGCCCCGTTTTGCAGAGCAACATCGGTAAAGCCACCAGTTGAAGCTCCAATATCTAAACAAATCTTATCTTGTAAGTCGATGTCAAAAACCTTCAATGCTTTCTCAAGTTTGAAACCACCACGAGAAACATATTTTTTACCATCATCTTTGACGTAAAACTTCTCGCCTTCAGGGAACTTAGTTCCGCTCTTATCAATTCTTTGATGATTATGATCTGAAACTAAGCCCGCCATAATTGCTCTTTGCGCAGCAGAACGAGAATGAAAGATTCCTTGTTCAGCTAATAAAACATCTGCTCTTTGCTTTGCCATTTACAACACCTTTTGATATAGATTCAAAAAACCAGCTAATACTTCTCCATTCAAGCCATGCAAATCATCTTTAGCTTGATCAATCAAATCCCTTAATTCCTTCCGGCTTTGATTAATTCCCAATAAAGTTAAAGTATTATTTTTGCCTTCTTCTTTATCCTTATGAGTAGCTTTGCCGGCTTCTTCACTTGTCTCAACCACATCAACTAAGTCATCATAAATTTGATATGAACGACCAAATGCTTTGGCAAAATCAATTAATTTAACTTGTTCAATATCGCTAGCCTTAGCATAAGTAGCTGCCATTTCCACACTGGCTTGAATTAAACAACCGGTTTTTAGCCATTCCATCTTGTTGATAAACTTAGCGTCATCAGCCACACTTGCATTATTAGTGGAATCAATATCAAGATATTGACCACCAACCATACCGTTAGGCCCGACTGCCTGTGTAATGATGGCAACTAACTTGGCAGAACGACTACCTTCTGCTATCCATTGAATGCCTAATGGTAAAAGTGCATCCCCAGCTAAAATAGCCTCAGCTTCACCCCATTTTTTATGACTAGTTAACTTACCACGACGATAATCATCATTATCCATTGCAGGTAAGTCATCATGAATCAAGGAATATGTGTGAATTAATTCAATCCCACAAGCAATTCTAATTTCAGGCTCTTCTATTTTGCGTCCTAATGTATTCAAGATTGCCAAAAACAAAAGGGGTCTTAATCTTTTACCACCAGCCATAACTGAATAAGCCATGATCTGACTAATTTTCTTGTCATCAACCTCTGAAGCTAAATGTTTAGCTAGATAATCATCAATTACTGGTGTCCAATCTTCTTTAAAATATTCAAATGCTGTCATATTAATCCTCTGGAGCTGCTGCATTATTTGGATCTAGTTCATGTTCAGTACCATCACTATCAATCAACTTGGCTACAGTTTCTTCTGCACTAGTCAACTTTTTATCTAGTTCACGACTAATCTTTACTCCTTCTTGAAATTCCTTTAAAGCATCTTCAAGTGGTACATTTCCGTTTTCAAGATTAGTGACAATTTTTTCTAAACTATTTAATTGTTCTTCAAAATTATTTTTCTTTGTTGGCATATTTATTTCCTTACCTCTGTAACTGTTGCTGTAACTTGTCCATCTTTAAAATGAAGATTTAAATGATCATCTTTTTTAATTTGATTAACTGAACTAATAGTTTCTCCATCTTCATTAGTAGTATAAACAAAGCCACGTTCTAAAGTTTTAAGTGGACTATAATCATCAAGTTGTTGAACTACTTTACTAAAATCACTACGCTTACTCTTTAGATAATGACGCATATTGTCATTTAACTGTTTAGTCAAAAAATTTTCTTGTTGTTTCATTCCTGCAATTTGCTTATCAGGACTAACGCTGAGCAAACGCTGTTTTAATAAACGATAATTTTGCAAAGAATTATTCACTTTATTTTGAATACTATTTTGCAGGCGCTGCTTTAATAAATCAACTTGTTGAATTTGTTGATCATAAAGTCGGGTAGGTTCTCTCATAATTACAGAGTTTTTAATTCGATTTAAACGATCTCGTTTTTGGCTAATATTATTTTGCATTCCTGCAATTAACCGACTCTGTAATTGATGAATTCCTGCCAATTCATCTGCCAAATTAGGCGTCGCATACTCAGCGGCTGCAGTTGGCGTAGCCGCCCGTGCATCAGCTACTAAATCACATAAAGTAGTATCTGTTTCGTGTCCTACTGATGAAATAACCGGCATTGGCATTGCATAAACTTGCCGTACTACTTCCTCTTCATTAAAAGGCCACAAATCTTCTAGTGATCCACCACCACGACCAATAATCATTACATCATATTTATCGCCTTGTGCAGCAATCTGGCGCATGGCTTTAACTAATGAATCAGCCGCAGTATCGCCTTGTACTTGTGCTGGGAATAGATCAATTTCCGCATGAGGAAAGCGGCGGTTAGCTGTCACCATAATATCATGAATAACAGCTCCAGAAGCACTAGTTACGACTGCGATCCTATCAGGAAAACGTGGCAGTTTTCTTTTATGCTCTGGATTAAATAAGCCTTCCTTAGCTAATTTAGCTTGAAGTTGCTTTAATTGTTCATAAAGCGCTCCAAGTCCGGCCGGTTCCATATTCTCCGCATAAAACTGATATGAGCCCTGTGGTCCATAAACGCTAACATAGCCAACTACATATACCTTCATTCCTTCTTCAGGCTTGAATTTCACCTTATCAAAGTAGGAACGAAACATCACCACATTAATTTTAGACTTTTCATCTTTTAATGAAAAATACTGATGTGAATTTCGACGATAACGAAAGTTAGACAATTCACCTTGCAAAAACACCTTATGCAAGTAAGGATCATTTTTAAATTTTTGCGTAATATAATAATTTAAATCTGTAACCGTTAAATACTTATTATCGGTCATTTATTTTGTCTCCTAGTCAATTTAACTACTGCTTCCATCAAGAATTGCACAGTTAAGGGACCTACACCACCTGGAACAGGAGTAATATAACTGGCCTTTTCTTTTACTTTATCAAAATCTACATCACCGACTAATTTACCATCAACGTGGTTCATACCAACATCAACCACAACTGCACCATCTTTAACCATATCTGCTTTAACTAAAAATGCCTGACCAGTTGCAGAAACTAAAACATCTGCCTTTTTAGTAATTTCACCCAAATTCTTAGTTCTTGAGTGCGCAATCGTAACTGTAGCATTTTGTTCCAACATTAAAGCTGCTAAAGGCTTACCTACAATATTGCTACGGCCAATAATTACAACGTTTTTACCTTCAAGTGGAATTTCATAATGCTTAAGTAAAGCAATGATCCCTTCGGCAGTAGCTGGTTCTACAAAATGGTTACCCATCCAAAGATGACCAATATTAGCTGGAGTTAATCCATCTACATCTTTATTAGGATCAATTCTTTCTAGCAAGGCATCCGCATCAATTTGTTTAGGAGCTGGCAATTGTACCATTAAACCATTGATTGCTGGATCTGCATTTAATTTATCAATTAAAGCTAAAGCTTCTTCTTGCTTTGTATCAGCCGACATTTGATAAATGTCTTGGATAATACCCATTTTTTCAGCACGACGCTTTTTAGTTCGAACATAGATTTTGCTTGCAGGATCGTCCCCAATATTTATTACGCAAAAATGTGGCGTTATTCCCTCATCTTTTAATTTCTTAACCTTTTCTTTAAGATTTTGACCTAATAAATTTGCAAATGCCTTACCATCAAGAATTTTTTCCATTATTTTTTCTCCTTATTACTAAAAAATAGCCGGCAAAGCTGCCGGCTATTCAATCGTTATTAAACAAAGTTTGCTAACATACCATTAATAAATGGTTTTTCTTTTGGCTCAGCAAATTCGTCACATAAATTTAAAGCTTCATTAACTGCTGCCTTAGGATCAATTTCATCACTATTCTTAATTTCAAAAAGTGCAACTTCCATAATAGCAACAACTATTTGACTTACACGTTCAAGACGCCAGCCCTTTTTCAAATGACTAGTTAATTCAGACTGCAAATCTTCACGATTTTCAAGTACGCCTTCAATTAGTTTCTTTGAATAGGCAGAAAGCTGTTTTAAATTAAGTGTTGCGACGACTTTTGCTTCCACATCTTCAGCAGTTAAATCTGGCTCTTGATTAGCCAAATATACTGCTTGCATAGCAACTTTTCGACTTTCGTGTTGGTTCATTATCTCTCTATTCATCCTCCGGAAACAGCTCTGAGGTGGTTTGACTTTCTTCAGCGTCATTTTCATCTTCTGGGAAAGCTAAGCCTACCACATGAACATTGATTGACTTAAGTTCAAGGTCAGTCATTTGTAACAATTGAGCCTTCAATTCCTTTTGAATTTCCATTCCCACTTTAGGAACATTAACGCCACTTTCAAGGTAGACATAAACATCAGCAATTAATTTATTATCTTCGTCAACTTTTACGTTAACGCCCTTACCGTGATCTTCACGGCCAAGAACCCAATTAAGTCCTGACTTTAAGCTACCACGCATTCCAGCAACGCCATCAATTTTTTCAGCAGCAATCCCCAAAATAACTTCTAGAACACTTGGATCAATTTTAATTTGTTCGCTGTTTTCTTCACCACTTAAGAGAATTTTTGAACTATCTGCCATTTTGTTACCTCAAAAAACTACTTATTTGCACGTGATACGTATGTACCATCAGAAGTGTTGATAGTTAATACGTCACCTTCGTTAATAAAGAATGGTACGTTAACTACCAAACCAGTTTCCATAGTAGCTGGCTTACCACCACCTGATGAAGTATCACCCTTGATGTTTGGTTCAGTCTTAGCTACCTTCAAATCAACAGTATTAGGTAATTGAATACCTAAAGTTTCACCTTCGTGCATGATTACGTTAACTACCATGTTTTCTAACAAGTAGTTAGCTTCATCCTTGATTTGTTCATTTGGAATAGCTAATTGATCATAAGTTGAAGTATCCATGAATACGTAACTTGAACCGTCATTGTACAAGTATTGCATTGACTTAGTTTGAATATCTGCAGTTTCAACCTTTGCAGTTGAACGGAAAGTATATTCTTGGACAGCACCGGTTCTCAAGCTCTTAAGCTTTGAACGTACGAATGCACTACCCTTACCTGGTTTTACGTGTTGGAATTCAACAATACGCCATAAATCGTTATTGTATTGAATAGTTAAGCCATTCTTGAATTCGTTTACTGAAATCATTGTCATAATAAGTCCCTCATTTCTACAATTATTATCTTACCAATCTTAGACCGTTTTGGCTATAACTTCGGCCTATTAAAATATTAACTATAATGAAATTAACTCATCTTTAGGCAAAGTAGATAAAGTTTCAGGCGCTTGATCATGAATCAAAATATCATCTTCGATTCTAACGCCGCCTTTATCAGGTAAATAAATCCCTGGTTCAACAGTGTGAACCATATTATTAACTAGTTTAGTTGTCCTAAAAGGCAGAGCAGGTTGACATAATTCATGGATTTCAAGACCAATTCCGTGACCAATACCATGACCAAAGTATTTACCATAACCTTGCTCAGTTATATAATCACGAGCTGCCTTATCAACATCGTGGCCTGTATTTCCCACAACGGCTGCTTCAATACCTCGGCGCTGTGCTTCATGGACAATATCATAAATCTTGTGCATTTCCTCATCAACGTCACCTAAGGCAACCGTTCTAGTAATATCAGCCGCATAACCATGATAAAAACTACCAAAATCAATGACGATCATATCGCCTTCTTCAAGTTCCTTGTCACTAGCTACGCCGTGAGCCCAAGCCGAGCGCACACCTGAAGCAACAATTGTCTCAAAGTCTGGGCCGTCTCCACCATTTACTTTAAAAAGATAATCTAGTTTAGCACCAATTGCACGTTCCTTTACGCCAGGCTTGATCATTGGCAAAATACCTTTGAAACTTTCCATTGATATATCAATAGCTTTGCGTAAAGCAGCAATTTCAAGTTCATCTTTTACATTTCTGACACGTTCGACTAGTTCTTCAACCATTTTAAAATTAAGATCTGGATTTAATTCCTTTAATTTTGAAAATTCACTAGCTGAAACAAATTCGCCTTCTACCAAAACCTTTTTGATATCCATTTTCTTAAGGGCTTTAGTCAATTCTTCATAGTCACTTGAATGTTTCATTATTACATTCATTTCACCTGGAGCTTGCGCCTTAATTTGCCCTGCAAAACGTGAATCTGACAAAAGAATTCGCTCACCACTGGCCGTCAATATTAATTGTGCCTCTTCGCCGGTAAAATTAGTAAGATAACGATAATTAGCTTGATTAAAGATAATCATAGCATCTGCGTTATGTTCCTTAATCAAAGCTGTAACTTGATTAATACGATGGTTAATTAATGTAAGTAATTCCTCTTTATTTTCCATAATCAGATACCTTCTTTGCGTAATATATTTATTAATTATACTAAATCTGCTATGGAAAATACCATAAAAAAAGACGGGTGGCACTAGCTACCCGCCTTATTTTATATCTGAATTACTTAGCTTCTTCAGCTGGGTATACAGAAACTTGCTTCTTGTACTTGCCAAGACGTTCAAACTTAACAACGCCGTTAACAAGTGCAAATAAAGTGTCGTCTCCACCTTGACCTACGTTCTTGCCTGGGTGAATCTTAGTACCACGTTGACGGTAAATAATAGTACCTGCGTGGATAGTTTGACCGTCACCAGCCTTAGCGCCTAAACGACGACCAGCTGAGTTACGACCGTTGGCAGTAGAACCGCCACCCTTGTGGTGGGCAAATAATTTCATACCTAAAATATTCATAATCATTTCACCTCTGAATTAAGCTTCAATCTTTTCAACTGTAACCTTAGTGTAAGGTTGACGGTGACCATACTTGCTGTGTGAGTGCTTCTTAGGCTTGTACTTGAAAGTTACAACCTTCTTTTCCTTACCTTGCTTTTCAACTTTAGCAGTTACCTTAGCACCATCTACTAATGGAGTACCAACCTTAACGTCGTCACCATTAGCAACAAGGATAACTTCGTCAAAAGTTACTGAGCTACCTTCTTCAGCATCAAGCTTTTCTACAAATACGCTGTCGCCTTCTGCAACTTTGTATTGCTTACCACCGGTCTTAATAATTGCGTACATTTGTACACCTCCGAAAAAATACTTAGACTCGCCGAACTGAGGTGCTTCTTACTCAAGAAGACTTCTAACCCCGAGCCGTGCGGTTGCAGATGTGGAGGTCTCCACAAATACAACTCTTATAGTTTACTACCTAAAAAAGAATTTATCAATAAAAACAAAGCAGATATTAGTTATCTTTTGCTTCTTTATAGTCAATTGTTTGTGTTCCTTCGTAAGCAGGTAATTTATTTTCCGCACGATATAGTGCTCTTTCAAATGACCTATAACCTTTTGATGACGAAACTGCAAATTTCACCCCATATTTTGAAGCAAATTCTTGAATATTCCAAGTCGCATCATGAGCAGCATATGCTGTCATCAAAATCACAATATCAAGATCTTTAATTTGGCGTTCCATGACCTTCTTTTTACCTTCAAAGGCATCAATTGGAATCGGAATGCCATTATAACGATTAACTATTCCCTCTAAAACTCCTTCGTTTTGATTATCACCAATTGCAATACCTACTCGTTGATAGTGCAGATTCATATCTAATTTAGTTAATTCTTCTGCTGCTTTATCTTTGCTCTTGTCTTTCTTCTTATAAGAAAGGTCTGATTGTTTAGGTGGATCTACTTGATAAATCCAGCGAATTTGTACGGCATCAGCAGGATTTTTCTTAATGCGAACATCCCCAGTATACCAAGCTAAATCAACAATTGAGCCATCTTCCAAATGAATATTTTCACCTTGATAATAGCTTGAATCTACTGGAATGGTTATTGCCTTACCTCTGATGCGTAATTTTTGTCCTTTAATATTACGCGTAATTGCCAATTGTCCAGTTCGACCTTGCACAACCGCATAACGAAATTCCTCAATAGGATCATAATCTCGCGTACGTAATTTGCGATAGCCAACAACACGCAAAATTTCAGCTTCAAAATGAGGATTCTCTCGATCTTCTAGTGCTTCTACAATATCTCCGCTTTTCAAATTAAGCGAATGAATTTGTGATTCCTTAATGCGATAAACAATTTGACCATCATCATTAATTAAATTGCAACCAGAAAGTGCACGGATAACTGTATAGCGTCTACCTTTACGATAATCACGCTTAGGTTGCTCTTTAGGCTTCATCGCATCTTCAAAAATCTTTTTATTGACTGCCTCTTTAGTAGTCTTTGACTTTTGAATCGCTTGGTCTAGTTTGCCTAAAACATTGCCATAACGTTTACCCACACCAGGAACAAAAGTTAATTTATGTAGAGCTTCCAATGAAGTTTTCTTAGCTTTTTCATTCCCTGGTGTTTCGATTAAATTAGTTAATCCCATCAATAGTTGCTTAAATTGCTTCAAATCTGCATTTCGTTGGGCAATTGATTGAGTATTGGCATTTTTCTTTGGAGCGCTTTTTACTTTTGGTTTGTCCACATTTCCGCCATCAGCCATAGCAATAATTGCTTTGATGGCATTTAAACTGTTGGCTAAACTTTTGTCGTCTGCCTCCGTTTTATTTAAAATTACTTTGATATTATTACGATAATCGTACATATTTTCACCACTTTTTCAATTTAGCTATATTGTTTTATTTTTACTTACTTTAAGTATATATCAAACCTTTTGTTTTTTAAGTTAAGTCTCACTATAATCTAATAAAAATGATATTGAGACAACGAGGAGGACAATTATGGCTAAAACTCATCCCGAAGACTTAGACTGGAATAAACTCGGCTTTAAGTATCACGATTTGCCTTATCGCTGGGTTGATGAATTTAAAGATGGTAAATGGCAAGGCGGCCACTTAACCCAAGACTCATCAATTACCTTTAATGAAGCAGCTGAAGAACTGCACTATGGCCAAGAGGTCTTTGAAGGACTTAAAGCTTATCGCAGAAAAGATGATGGCATTAATTTATTTAGACCTGAACAAAATGCTAAAAGAATGGCTAACTCTGCAAAACGACTATTAATGGAGCCCTATCCTGAAGACGAATTTATTAAAGCCGTTAAGGAGGTTGTTAAAGCTAACCAAGACTTTGTTCCTCCTTATGGTTCTGGCGGAACGCTCTATATTCGCCCATTCATGATGGGGATGCAGCCAATTGTCGGCGTGTCACCATCTGAGACTTATCAATTTAGAATTTATGCCACTCCAGTCGGAGCTTATATTAAAGGACTTAAGCCAATGACTTATGAGGTCAGCGATTACGACCGTGCAGCTCCAGCCGGTACTGGCCAAGCAAAAACTGCCGGTAATTATGCCAGCAGCTTAATGCCATCATTAATTGCCAAGAAAAATGGATTTGCGGATGCTCTTTATTTGGATCCTAAAGAACACAAATACATTGATGAATTTGGTGGTGCCAATTTCTTCGGTATTACTAAAGATGGTCAATTCCAAACACCTAACTCAGATTCTATCTTGCCATCTATTACTAAGCGTTCAATTTTAAAGATTGCGGAAGAGCTTGGACTTAATCCAATTGAAACAAAAATTCCAATCGATGATGTTGATCGCTTCGTTGAAGCAGGTGCAATGGGAACGGCCGCAGTTATTTCACCAGTCGGCTCACTTACCTACCAAGGTAAAAAGCATGCCTTCGGTGACGAAACCAAAGTAGGCCCAATTACACAAAAACTTTATGATACGTTATTTGGCATCCAAGTCGGCGATTTAGAAGACAAATATAATTGGATAGTTAAGTTAAATTAATTTTATCAAGGATTTATCTCGATATTTTATCGAAGTAAGTCCTTATTTTTTATCCAAATTTTCATACAATGGCGCCAAGTCCATAATTGCCTGTGTAATAAAGTCTTCCATATTAACATCATGTTGCTGATCTCTAAAAATAAATTTCCCTATCAAAAACGTTGCATCTTTGAGATCTGATTTAAATTGTGTCTGAATATCGCTTTGCTTTAAATAATCATTTAATTTTGTATGCTTATCAAATTCAGAAGACATTTCGCCATTCCAAATATACCAGTCTTGCAAATCAATTTGCTTACTCCAACTAGGAATGTCAGCCAATAATTTATTATATTGTTCAGGAGCCATTCTTCTTTTTTCACTCTTATAATGCTGAAACATCAAATATACTTGCAATTGTTTCTTATCCAGCATTACGCCAATACAAGGATTAGCATCTGCTAAGTCTTGCAAACGATATGAAGCCCAGTAATGATCGCGCAAATTCCAACCATTAGTCCAGCTCTCTACATGAACTTTAGCAAATTCGCCCGCTGGCAATTTTTTTGCTACAGCCTGATTAACAGCCTTCCAAGTTTGCCATACGCCTTTAAATTTGTCCTTTAATTCTGCTACTTCTGCTTCAGTGTGCTGCATTTTGATCTTCTTAAAAGAAAATTCTGGTTGATCAAAAATTTGAAACATTTCATCAGTTAATTGCGTCATATTTATCCCCTAATCCTAAAACGAAAAAATAATCTTTCGCCGATGCAAAAGATTATCTTCAAATTATTAAGCCCTCCATTCTCCGCCTTGACCGTATGAATGCTTACCTAATTCATTAATAATGACATGAATATGTTCCTTAGGAGCGCCTGTATTTTTATGAACGGCTTCAGTAACATCCTTCATTAAGTTAGTAATTTGTTCGTCAGAACGACCTTTAATTAATTCAATGTGTACAAATGGCATAATTCATCCTTCTTTCTTTTTTCCTTTAATTATACAAGTTTTTTCATCGTTTTGTTTCTAAAATTCTTCGATTAAAAAGCACCTCCGCCGCTGCCGCCACCTACACCGCCGGAGGAGCCACCGGAAAAGCCGCCACTGCCGCCAGATGAGGACGACGAACCATAAGATACACCTTCAGAAAAACTACTAGTAAAGTTTCTTTCAAAGCCATCACTACCCGTACTATAGAAAGAACTGCCAACGATGAAGCCAGTCGCATTCAATTCGTCTTCAGAGAATTCAAGTCTTAATTGCTTTAAAACTTTTTTCGACAAACCAAAGGCAACCGCGTATGGCATAATATCTTCCCATAAAATCAGGTCACCGATATCTTTCATTTTAAATCTGCCAATGTCATCTAGCATCTTTTCAAATCCACGCACTTGACCAGTTTCAAGCGCGCCTTTTTTTGTATACAGACTAATCTTATTATTGCCGATAAAGAAAGCGATAAATTCAATGATAATTAGTAAAATTCCACCAACAACACTAGCTGTAGATGAACCAAGTTGAAATATTGCAATCGCCCAGGCAGCAATACTAATCATAATTCCTATGATAGCTAGACTACGATAGTGACTTCTAACCATTTTTAATCCATGATCTAAAAATCCATCTTTTTCGGTCTGTTTATATCTTTTCTTGCACCAGCTATCGAATTTTTTGCCTAATTTTCTGGAAGTATAATTCCTTAATCCCTTGGTTGTAAAAGATTTTCCATCTCCTACCTGTTTAAAGAGAAAATATAACAAATCATCATCTAAGATACTTTCATCTACAATAGAAATTCGATAATTGGTCTTCTTTAAGTGCTTTGTCTTAAACTCCTCAATTTTAATTTTCTTTTTACCAGCAAGTTGCATTAAATATGCTGTAAATGCCTTTGTATCTGGCCAGGTAGCATTATCTAAAACCTGAGCAGTTACTGGATCCACATTAGGAATTTCATAATTATGAGCAAGATCCCGCTCCTTTTTAGGTTTAAAACCTAATTTTTTACCAAAGAATCCCTTGATAATAACTGCTAACCCACTAATCAAAGAAACAAAGGCTAAGCCCCAACCAAAGTATGATTTTCTTTTTCTTCTTTCATTAGCTTCTTTGGCTAGTTGCGCCTCTTGCTTTTCAATCGCTGCTTTTTTATTCTGATCAACAAAATTTTTATTTGCTGCTGTGACAGCGGTAGGGAAAATCGCATGCACTTCGATTCCAACATCACCTGCTACGCCGTCTGCTTTCATAATGACTTTACCCTTTTGTGGCAAAACTTGAGTATAGCCATCTAACGAGCCATGAGCCCATGCTTTTAGCCCTTTTACCGGTTCAGGAAAAACAACTGTAGCTTGAGCATGATCAATGTCGGTATCCCAACCATTTCCAATAATTTTAAAATTTAATTCAGCAGTATCTTTATAATTAGTGATTAAATTTAAAATTTTATAAGAGTATTCAACTTTAATCCGGCTATCTTCCGAAATTCGATGAAAAACCTTAAACCTATAGGAATTATCTTTCTTGGTTAATTGATAAGTATTATTTTTCTCGTTATTTGCAGCAACCACCAGTTGATTATTTACCTTTACTTGAATATCCTTAATTTGCTGTTTTTGCGTTAAATTTTGTCGATAAAAAACGCCATGTGCATCGCTGTCAAAATCATAATATATCTTTCGATGGATCATAACTGAACCATCACGATTAACCTTAGCAGTAACATTCATATCAGTAATGTCATAATCAACATCAGCCTTTACAGGTTGAGTCCAAATTACAAAAATACTTATTAAACTAAGTATTCCTATTAAGTTTAGAAGTTTCTTTTTCATTATTTCCCTCCTTACTTTTTCCAACTTATTTGAAATAATCATATCTTGCCAACACAAAAAAGCGCAAGCAAATTCTGATAAACGAATTCACTTGCGCTTCTATTTATTTTTTATTAATTAAAAGTTACCACACTTAACATACATGTTTTTACCAATACGGTAATAGCTCTTACCATTAATGTGGAATTTTGAACCATATGTCTTAATTGGAGTGCCTTTTCTTAATACACGCCAGCTAGCACGAGAATAACCATTATTCTTATAAACATAAGCATTATGCCTTAAGACACGAGAGTTACCTAAAACATTGCTTGCCATAATGTAACGGTCTGTGCCAACTCTAATAGCGGTCTTACCATTATCAAGCTTAGTTGCTCCACCATAATAATTAATATTGGTATATGCAGCATATGAACCACTTACACGTTCACCCTTCTTATTGTAAACGTATGACTTCTTCATAATGTAGCCAGTAGTTGTTGGTTCATTGTTAGCTGGTTTTGAACTAGTAGCAGGCTTACTTGGAGCTTGAGAAATAGCACCATTGTTTGAAGTTACATTTCCATCAATTGACAATGGAAGAACTGCAACATTACCGTCAACGTTTAAGCCACGCCAGTTATCAGTAAATTGCCAAATTGATACACCGTCCATTGATGGGAAGTAATTAAAGTTAGGATTATCAATTCTACCTGAAATAGCATATGAAGCTACCCATAATGAGTTAGGGTACTCAGCAATTACGCTGCTGGTATCAATGTTGTTTTGCAAAACTGATGAACTTGCGTAAAGAAGTGGTTGGTAACCAGCTGCCTTGATTGTGTCCATGAATGCAATGATTGCGTTAGCAGTTGGCGTCTTACCACCATAAATGTTGTTGCCTTGGCCAGTTTCGTAGTCACAAGCAATGTATGAACCCTTAGGCAAACCAAATGCTTGAGCTGCCTTAATAGCGTAATTTGCTTCAGCAACTGCTGCATTAGCATTTGAACTAAATGTAGCAAAATGATATGCCATTGGCATCATATTATTAGAAATAGCTGTTGAGATTTGGTTAGATGCTTTTGGATTACGATAAGAGGTTCCTTCACTTACCTTAACAATAGCAAATTGTGAACCAGCTTGAGCGTGACTTGATAAATCAGCACTTTGGTAACTAGCAACGTCAACCCCAAGAGCACGAGCTGCTACAGAAGTAGTTGCAGCATTAACAGTAACTTGTGGTCTATTTACTTGAGTTACTGCTACGCCAGCCGCACCAAGAGCTGTTGCACATGCCAGTTTCATAATAATCTTTTTGGTAGTAGTCAATCTTCTTTCCCCCGTTATGCGAAAATAATATAAATTCACACTTATTTTTTAAGAAATCAAATTTAGAATAATATCGTTAGCAAATTTAGTCAACAGATTAAGCTTCAATGTAAGAATAACTTAATTATTGTCATGAATTTGTATTATACAATTTTTAGTGGTCAAATGGTGATCAACTTATTTTAAGCACAAAAAAAGCAATACACGCAGTATTGCTTTTATCAGTGATCCGGGTGAGATTCGAACCCACGACCCACAGTTTAGAAGACTGTTGCTCTATCCAGCTGAGCTACCAGACCATTTCGTATGTTTGTATGTCCTCAACAGAACATAAATTATTATAGGTAATATCTTTTAAAAATGCAAGCATATTTTTTAAAAAAATATTTTTTATTTTTAGTTTGAGTATAATTAATTGTGAAAGCGTTTGTTTTTAGAAAAGAGAATAAGAAGATGGAACTTACAAATAAAATTAAAAACTTCCTTCATGAGTATCGCAGTAGTTGTAAGAAAAGCGATGATCATCGTGACAGTGATCTGCCTCATGACATCCCAGAAGTTGAAAGAATCGACAATTTACCTTACGGTCCAGACGAAAAATGGCATACATTAGATGTTTATCTTCCTAAAAAAGAAAGTGCACCCTTCCCTGTCATTATTAATATCCACGGTGGCGGTTGGGTTTATGGTACCAAAGAAACCTACCAATACTATGGCATGGGGTTAACTAAGCGTGGATTTGCATTTATTAATCCTAACTACCGTTTAGCCCCAGAACATGCAGAATTTCCAGATGAATTAGACGATGTTGATCGTTACATGCACTGGGTCGATGATCATGCAGAAGAATATCGCTTAGACAGAAATAATGTCTTCATTATTGGTGACAGTGCAGGCGGTCAAATGGCAGAGCAATACGTTACCATTTTGGCCAATCCAGATTATGCTAAATTATTCTCATATAAGCCACTTAACTTAAAATTTAGAGCAGTTGGCTTAAACTGTGCCGCATCCTTCGTCTTAACGCCAGACAGCCTTGCAGGCGTGGAAAGTCTTTACTTTACTAAGAATGCAGTTAATAAATATCATGAACAGTTGGATGTAGAAAAATACATTGACCACAATTTCTTGCCTACGTTTTTAATTACTGCCAATAACGACTTTTTACACGACATGCAATTTACACTTTTCGGCTTTTTGCTTGGTCGCGGCGTTCATGCTATTTGTAAATCTTATGGTGATGAAGATAATCCTCGTGGTCACGTCTTTTTCGTTAACCAAAAAGACAGAATCGCAGATATCGCTAACGATGAAGAAATCGAATTTTTCAGACAACACATGAGTAAATGAGGTAATTTATGATTAAATTTTACGGTTATAAACGTTGCTCCACTTCTAGAAAAGCACGCAAATGGATGGACGACCATCATGTTCAGTATGAATTTCAAGATTTAGTTGCAGAGCCGCCTAAAAAAGACGATTTGCTTAAATGGATGACTAAGTATCAAGATCGCGGTTTGAAATACTTCTTTAATACACACGGTCAACGTTATCGTGCGGACAATTTAAAAGAAAAAGTACCAACGATGACCATTGAAGAAGCAGCAGAAATGATGTCACAAGATGGCAAGTTAATTAAGCGCCCTCTTGTCGTAGATGAGCAACATTTAACCTGCGGCTTTAAAGATGATATATTTAAACAAACTTGGTTATAAAAAATAACCCCTACAAGACTCTATGAAATCTTGTAGGGGTTTCTTTACATTAAATCAATTTTACACATTTACTATGTTTATTCTTCATCTTGGCCCAGTTATTGAAAAACAATACTCCAAAGCCAAGGACCATCACAACACCTAAAAAGATAATCGCATTAGTGGAATTAGCTACAACTAATTCATGTGCAGCGTTAAAATCTGCTGCTTCGTTCATTTGAATAATCAGTCCTGAAAACAACATGGCTAAGCCGTTTAAGGTTAGCAAACCACACAAGACTGTTAGGATTTTCACTTTAATAAGCTTCATAAAACCATGTCCTTCCTTAAATATAATTAGACAAATATTATACACGGTCTAACTTCATAATCAAGAAAAAGACATTGTTAAAAATTATATTTTCAGAATTTGCTTCTTTTTAGCTTGAAATTCTTCTTCTGTTAAAATCCCTTGATCCAGCAATTCTTTCAATTTTTTGATTTGCTCAAGCTGCTGATCAAAATCATCATCTTCACCCTGAGCAATTTTGAACCACTTTTTAATATTATCGGCCAAAATCTCAGCGGGAACTTTATTAATTGAATTAATATCTAAGCTCCGATTACCAACAATTAAAGATAATTCACCATACATAAGCTGATTCTTTAAGATGACACTTTTAACCTGCTTTAAATCAATAATCTGAGGTTCATTGCTACGTTTTTTCTTCAATATAATCAAATTACGATTGCTGCAAACAAGCATTACATTTTCACTATGCTCATTAATGCCAATCGCTGCATATTGAATTATTTCTTCATCTTTAATAGCTGTAGCCAGCGGTGCTAAATCCTCATCGTTAAACCAAATATCGAATACCCCAGCATCGATCATTTGCTTTTTCAAGCGCTCAGGCAAAGCTAATTTATTAATTTTTGCAATTGCTTGTTGTCCGCGCTGCTCAGCCAAAAATGATTGATTAGCATTCTTTTGTTTTTTACTAAATAAATCGAACAGTCCCATAAAAATATCCTTATATCAATAAAATCTAATTACTTATATTATGGACTATTTTTACTTTACTTAAAATATTTCTTTATTGATTTCATTTTTTATTGGTTCTCTCACTTCAAACGGGTAAACTATAAGGTAATAATACTGACAAAGGAGAAAAATATGAAATATAACCAATACGCTTATGTTGAAACTGATTTTCAACAACAAGTTAAAGAATTAATCGATATCAACTTCTTACCAAAAAATTATCAAGACTGGGACTTCAGTAGTCTTTTAGCCAAATTAGTTAAAAATGCGATCGCTGAAGCTAAAACCGACGCTGCTAAAAATGCCAAACTTGCTGAATTTGCAGTTTCCGATCACCAGACCTTGGCTGATTTTCTTAAAGAAAAGCCAACAGAAATCGGCACCGAACAATTCTATAATGTAGCTTTGCAACTCCTCGGCTACCACGTTCACTACGACTATGAATTTGCCGATTCAACTGGTTTTATGCAAAGAAACGCTTTGCCATTTATGCAAGACATTAGCGATAATCAAAAGTTAATTTCTGCTTTCTACCGCTTGCTCAATACTCGTGCTAAGAACGGACAAATCTTGCTTGATGTAATGGCAGGCAAGGGCTACTTCACTCAGTTCTGGGGTCAAAACAAGTTCAAATTCTTCAATGGCAAATCTATCCCTGTTTTTGACACAAACAAAGTCATCCGCGAAGTCGTTTATGTCGAAACTGATCTTGACACTGATCATGACGGTAAGAGCGATTTAATCCAAGTTACTGTTTTCCGTCCTGCAGAAACCAATAAGGGATTAAAAGTACCCGCACTTTACACCGCATCCCCATACTTTGGCGGAATCATTGCCAACGAAAAGCGTAACCACAATGTTGACGAAAATCTTTCTGATTCTACCACTTGGGATGACCCACAATACGTTCACTCACCAATCGTTAAGGCAGAAAAGCCAGATGGTTCAAGCCACCCAGCAACTGAAGAAGCAGTTCACAAGTCATCTTACCCATTAAACGAATATATGCTTGCTCGTGGTTTTGCTAGCGTCTTTGCTGGTGCCATCGGTACGCGCGGCAGTGACGGTGTCCGCATCACCGGTGCACCTGAAGAAACTGAATCAGCTGCTGCAGTTATCGAATGGCTGCATGGCGATCGTATTGCCTACACTGACAGAACTAGAACTGTTCAAACTAAGGCTGACTGGTGCAACGGCAACATCGGGATGACTGGTCGTTCATACTTGGGTACTTTGCAAATCGCTATTGCAACTACTGGCGTCAAGGGTCTGAAGACTGTTGTTTCTGAAGCTGCTATTTCATCATGGTACGACTACTACCGTGAACACGGTTTGGTTATTGCTCCTGAGGCTTGCCAAGGTGAAGATTTAGATTTACTTGCTGAAACCTGTCAGTCAAACTTATGGGATGCTGGTTCATACCTTAAGATCAAGCCTGAATACGACAAGATGCAAAAGGAATTACTTGAAAAAGAAGACCGTGAAACTGGTCAATACTCTGACTTCTGGGAAGCTAGAAACTACCGCCACCACGCTGATGGCATCAAATGTTCCTGGATCTCAGTTCACGGTTTAAACGACTGGAACGTTAAGCCAAAGAACGTTTACAAGATCTGGCAACTAGTATCCAAGATGCCAATGAAGCATCATCTCTTCTTGCACCAAGGCCCACACTACAACATGAACAATTTTGTCTCAATCGACTTCACAGATTTAATGAATCTTTGGTTTGTTCATGAGTTGCTCGGTCTTGAAAACAATGCCTACAATCAATGGCCAACAGTCATGATTCAAGATAACCTGCAAGCTGATAAGTGGCATGAAGAAAAAGACTGGAGCGATGAATTAGGTCAAGAAAAGATCTACTATCCAACAGATGACCATGAACTTTACCAAGATGGTAACGGCAAGGCAAAGATGAGCTTCACCGATGTTGGTGGCACTGAATTTAAGAAATCTGGCATCTCAGAAAGCGACTGGCAATACAAGTTTATCTGTGGCGATGAAAAATGGGCTAAACCAAGCCTACGTTTTGAAACAGATGAATTTATTCATCCTACTACGATCGTGGGTCGCCCAGAAGTCAAAGTAAGAGTCTCTGGTAGCCTTCCAAAGGGTGAAATTTCCGTTGCTTTAGTTGAACTTGGTGAAAGACAACGATTAACTGCTACTCCTAGGTTCTTAATGCGCGGCGGACAAGAATTAGGCTACCGTTTTGGTACTGATACCTTGCAAGAATTTGTTCCAGATAAAAAGACCAAGGCTAAGTTAATCACTAAGGCTCACATGAATTTACAAAACTTTAAGGATATGAAGAAACCTGAAGCAATCGATGCCGATAAGTTTTATGACTTAGACTTCTTGCTTCAACCTACCTACTACACTATCCCATCCGGTAGCAAACTTGCTTTAATCATCTACTCAACTGATCAGGGCATGACTAAGCGTCCACTTGAAGATGAGACCTACACAATTGATTTAGCTAATACCGAGATTAAGTTTTACGAAAAATAATTAATAGTAAATAAAGAGACAGATATTCGTATTGGAATACCTGTCTTTTTTATTATTTAAATATTTTTTTATATTCTCCGTATCCAGCCTGATCAAGCTTATCATACGGAATAAATTTTAACGCAGCCGAATTAATGCAGTATCGCAATCCGCCTTTGTCAACTGGTCCATCGGTAAAGACATGGCCCAAATGTGAATCAGCTTCAGGGCTTTTCACTTCTGTTCGTTCCATGCCATGAGATTGATCGCGATGATATGCCAATTTCTTAATCGGTTTAGTAAAGCTGGGCCAGCCGCACCCTGCATCATATTTATCTTCACTAGAGAAAAGCGGCTCACCGGACACCACATCAACGTAGATTCCTTTGTCATAAAAATCATCATATTTTCCTGTAAAAGGGTACTCGGTCGCAGCTTTTTGGGTAACGTTGTATTCTTCTTCGCTTAACTTTTTTAACGCTTCTTCTTTATTAAACATGTTCCGTTCCTCCTGGAAAGAAATTATCGATTTTCTTTTCATAGATATCGAAACGATATCTAGTCAAAAATTCATTAGCAGGATCATAGATTCTTACTTGCAGCATTTCATCTTTGCCATTCATATGTACTTCTTTATTTGGCATATCTAAAAATGGCTTAAAGGCGGCAATCACATTTTGATATGAACTATAAACATGGACGTTTTGTTCAATTACTTCACCATTTTTAGCATATCGCCGTGCACAGATTACATATACAACGTTGTCATTCATAGAAGAGGCTCCTAACTTTTACTTTTCTTGTTTCTTACTATTTTAATTCATTTGCTTACTAAGTAGATAAAAAAAGCAACAGATATCTAAATTAGACATCTGTTGCCAATTTGTTAAAATACTGAAGTTAAGACAGCACCAGCTACAATTAATACCAAACCAATTGCAGTATAGATGTAACCCTTCTTGGTCTTTTGTTCATGTAAGAAGATGATACCACCAAGAGTTGAAATAACCACGCAAAGTTGTGACATGACGAAAGCTAAGTTAACACCGTTCATCTTTACTGAAACGATATATGCAAGTGCAGCTACGGCATAAATCAAACCTGCAGGAATAACTTGGTAGCTTTCCTTTTCTTTAACAACGTCAATTTTCTTAGTTGCAAGTAAGTAAATCACAGTGGTGATCAACATACCAATGGTTTCACCGAAGAAAATCATGGTGTTATCACCCTTCAAAGCCTTAGGAATTGAGCTTGATGTGATGTAACCCAAAGTAGTCAAAACCAAAACAATCATAGTAGTTGTTTGGTTCTTCTTGCCACCTTCGGCAGTACCCTTATCAGTCAATGAAGTACATGCAACACCGATGATCAAGGCCAAAATACCTAAGAAACCAAAGATCTTAGATTGAGTACTTGCCCATTCACCGAAGATTAATACTCCGACAAGTGGTACACCAATTAATTGCAAACCGGTTGAAATTGGCATTGTTTCAGAAACACCAACTTTAGAATAACTGTAATACTGTCCGACCTGACCAATTACCCAGGCAGCTCCAGCAAGCATTGCTAACATAAATGTAGTGCCATCAAAAGTTGGACGTTTAATGAGAGTCATTACAGCACCAAAGATAAATGCACCGAGCACAGTACCTAAAATTTGGTGGTAAATGTTACTCTTCTTGACCCCAGCAACGAACATCGGCATAAGTCCCCAGCCGATTGCTGGAATGAATAGAAATAAATAACTCATTATTTTTCTCCCCTATATTTGTAAAAAAGTTACAAGGAGCATTGTATCAATGAAAGCGGATACGTTGCAAACGAAAAACAAGTGCGAGTTAAAAAAGATGATCTTTCGATCATCTTTTTTACTTCTTATTTACCTTTAATCCAAACTCTTAGTCGCAAATGATATATTTTCTAGCGATTTAAGCAAGGCATCCGCAGTGTCCAAAGCTGTTAATAACGGAACGTTTTGTTGGATTGCCATTTGTCTAATAATGAAGCCATCTGAATTCTTTTCAATATCATGTCCCATCGTATTGATCACTAAATCAATTTGACCATCGCGTAATTCGTTCAGGATGTTATCGTCAGCATGCTCATCATCATGTACTTTCGTCACGAGTTCTACGTGCAAGTCATTCTTTTTAAGGAAGTTGGCTGTACCCTTAGTTGCAAAGATTCTGTAACCAATTCGTGCAAAGCGCTTCGCAATTGGCAAAATCTTTTCTTTATCTCTATCTTCAATAGTAAGAAGAACATTGCCATTCTCAGGTAGTTGCATCTTAGCACCCGCAAATGCCTTGTATAATGCCTTGGCAAAAGTATGATCACTACCCATTACTTCACCAGTTGATTTCATTTCTGGTCCAAGGTATGAGTCAACATCAGCTAACTTACTAAAGCTGAAGACTGGTGCCTTAACTGAGATCATATCAGGTTCTGGTGCCAAGCCATCACTGTAGCCTTGTTCAGCCAAGGTTTCACCCATAATTACACGCGTAGCAACTTGAGCCATTTCAATACCAGTAATCTTACTCAAGAATGGAACAGTTCTACTTGCTCGCGGATTTACCTCAATTACATAGACATCCCCATCGCGCACAATAAACTGGATGTTCATAATTCCCTTACAGTTCAGAGTCAAAGCCAATTTTCTAGTTACGTCGGTAATCTTTTCCTTAACTTCTTCAGTGAAGGTTTGTGGTGGGTAAACTGCCATTGAGTCACCTGAGTGAACACCAGCGTGTTCGATGTGTTCCATAATACCTGGTAAAAGCACATCCTTACCGTCACAGATCGCATCAACATCACATTCACGACCATCCAAGTAGTCATCGACCAAGATCGGGTGATCAGCCGCAATATCTACGTGGTCTTGCAAGTATTCTTCAAGTTCATCCTTGCTGTAGACAATTTCCATTGCCTTACCACCCAAGACATAACTTGGACGAACCAAAACTGGGTAGCCTAATTTTTCTGCAGCTTCGATAACGCCTTCGTGAGTAGTTGCAGTTAAACCCTTTGGTTGGTTAAGCTTCAAGTCCTTGATGATTTCATCGAATAACTCACGGTCTTCTGCACGGTTAACGTCCTTAACCTCGGTACCCAAGATCTTAACGCCATGCTTTTCAAGACCAGCTGCCAAGTTGATTGAAGTTTGACCACCGAATTGAACGATTGTACCTACTGGCTTTTCCAAGTCACAGACGTTCAAAACATCTTCAAGAGTCAATGGTTCAAAGTAAAGCTTGTCAGAGACTGAGAAGTCAGTTGAAACAGTTTCAGGGTTTGAGTTAATAACAATAGCTTCATAACCCATCTTTTGTAAAGCCTTAACACAGTGAACAGTTGCGTAGTCAAATTCTACACCTTGACCGATTCTGATTGGGCCTGAACCAATTACGACAACTGATTTCTTACCTGACTTATGTGATTCGTTTTCTGCATCATAAGTTGAGTAGAAGTATGGGGTCTTTGATTCAAATTCTGCGGCACAGGTATCAACCATCTTGTAGACTGGAATGATGCCGTTAGCTTTTCTGAAGTTTCTTACATCATCTGCGGTTTCGCCCCACAAGTTGGCAATGGTTGGATCGCTGAAGCCGTATTTCTTAGCAAGGCGCAGTGTATCTACATCGTCTTTGTTTTCTTGCAAAGTCTTTTCCATTTCGACCATGTGCTTTACGATATCCAAGAAGTAGAAGTTAATCTTAGTTAATTCATGCACATCTTCCAATGTATAGCCACGTCTGAATGCTTCAGCTAAGTAGAATAAACGGTCGTCTTGTGCTTTTACTAGTTTTTGTTCAAGCTTATCATCACTAGCTACATGAGCTTCTTCAGAGTAAAGATCCTTTTCATCGATTTCAAGAGATCTAACAGCCTTTTGCATAGCTTCTTCTGCGGTTCTACCGATGGCCATAACTTCACCGGTAGCCTTCATTTGAGTACCTAAAACTCTGTCAGCCTTAGGGAACTTATCGAATGGCCAGCGAGGGATCTTGCAGACAACGTAATCAAGAGCTGGTTCAAATTCGGCATAAGTAGTACCAGTTACAGGGTTCTTGATTTCGTCCAAAGTCATACCAACGGCAATCTTGGCAGCCATCTTAGCAATTGGATAACCAGTAGCCTTTGAAGCCAAGGCGCTTGATCTAGAAACTCTTGGATTAACTTCGATAACGTCATAGTTAAAGCTGTTAGGATCAAGGGCAAGCTGTACGTTACATCCCCCTTCAATCTTAAGCGCACGAATCAAACGGAGTGAACAATCACGAAGCATTTGGTATTCCTTGTCTGACAAGGTTTGACTTGGTGAGAAGACAATTGAGTCACCGGTGTGAATACCAACTGGATCGAAGTTTTCCATACAGCAGACGATCATCGCATTGTCATCGTGGTCACGCATTACTTCAAATTCGATTTCCTTGTAACCAGCAATGGATTTTTCAATCAAACATTCAGTTACTGGTGAAAGTTCCAAACCGTTCTTTGCAATTTCAGCTAATTCTTCACGGTTGTGACAAATACCACCACCAGTACCACCCATTGTGAAGGCAGGACGTACAATGATTGGGTAGCCGATTTCGTCACCAAATGCCAAAGCATCTTTAACTGTATTAACAGTCTTTGATGGTGGCACAGGTTCGCCTAACTTCTTACATAATTCCTTGAACTTCTCACGGTCTTCAGCTTGTTCAATTGAATCAAGCTTAGTACCCAAAAGTTCAATGTGAAGTTCATCCAAGATACCAGTTTTTGCAAGAGCCAATGCCATATTTAAACCTACTTGACCACCCAAGGTTGGCAAAATAGCATCTGGGTATTCTTGACGAATGATTCTTGAAATTGATTCAACAGTCAAAGGTTCAATGTAGACTTTGTCAGCGATTGTCGTATCAGTCATGATAGTTGCTGGGTTGGAGTTAACCAAAACAACTTCGTAACCTTCTTCGCGAAGAGCCAAACAAGCCTGAGTACCAGAATAGTCGAATTCTGCGGCCTGACCAATAATAATTGGACCAGAACCAATCACCATAATCTTATGAATATCTTTTCTCTTAGGCATGACGCTCTTCTTCCTTTCTTTGGTCAATCATTGACATAAAGTCATCAAATAGTGAAACCTCATCGTGTGGTCCTGGAGTTGCATCTGGGTGGAACTGTACTGAAAATGCTGGATACTTTTTGTGGCGAAGACCTTCAACAGTACCGTCGTTTACTTCAACGTGAGTAATCATTAAGTTGTCTTTATCAACTGAGTCAGCATCTACAGCATAGCCGTGGTTTTGTGAAGTAAAGCCGATGTTGCCCGTAGCAATTTCACGAACTGGATGGTTGAAACCACGGTGACCGAACTTCATCTTGTAGGTATTAGCGCCGTTGGCTAAAGCAAAGACTTGGTGTCCCATACAAATACCCATCAATGGCACATATTTTTCTACTTCACGAACCATGTTTGTAGCACCATTTGCGGCCATTTCTTCTGGGTCACCAGGGCCGTTTGAAAGAAGAACACCATCTGGATGAAGGTTTAAGACTTCTTCAGCAGTTGCAGTATATGGCAAGACGATACAGTTACAGTCACGTTCGGCAAGTTCACGTAAAATACTGTGCTTGATACCAAAGTCGATCACTACGATGTTGCGCTTTGAACCTGGAACCGGATATGGACTCTTAGTTGATACGCGGCTGATTATGCCTTGAGTTACATTTTCAGTTTGTAAAATCTTGGTGATCTTTTCTGCATCTTCCTTAGAATCTACAATCTTACCTCTTAAAGTACCGTGAACACGGAGCTTTTTAACTAAAGCACGTGTATCGATGCCTTGAATACCTGGGATATCCAAGTGCTCTAAGAATTTAGGCAAAGTAGTTTGCATTCTCCAGTTATCTGGGTGACGTGCTACTTGGTGGCAAATCACACCCTTGATCTTTGGTTCAAGTGATTCATAGTCGGCTAAGGTAATACCGTAGTTGCCGATCAATGGGTTAGTGAAAACCAAAATTTGGTCTGCATAACTTTGATCAGTAATTGCTTCTTGATAGCCGGTCATCCCTGTTGTGAATACAACTTCACCGGTTGTTTCACGATCGGCGCCAAAGCCTTCACCGGCATAAACACTGCCGTCTTCTAAAATTAAATAGCGCATTGACATTTACTCTGCTCCTTCCTGGTATACAACCTTACCATCAACCATTGTCATCACAGTTGAGCCATAAACCTTATGACCAGTAAATGGAGTGTTAACTCCCTTAGACTTGAAGTCTGCTTCCTTGATTTCTTTTTCATGTTCCAAATCAAAGATTGCGATATCAGCTGGCTTGCCTGGTTCAAGAACGCCGGCGTCTTTAAGACCAAAGGTCTTAGCTGGTTTATCGCTAAGCCATGACAATAATTGTTCGAGAGTAAAGACCTTTTCGTTCTTTACAAACTTAGTATATAGCGTACTGAAAGCAGTTTCGCTACCTGTGATACCAAAAGCTGCACCTTTCATTCCGCCTTGCTTTTCTTTCTTAGCATGAGGCGCATGGTCAGTAGCAATCAGATCAATTGTGCCATCAAGAAGTCCTACTAAAAGTGCTGCTTGATCTTCCTTAGTTCTTAGTGGTGGGTTCATCTTGAAGTAGCCGTTGTCTTTTGGAATATCGTCACCAGTTAAAAGAATGTGGTGAGGAGCAACTTCACAAGTAACATTGATTCCGCGAGCCTTTGCCATGCGGACAAGTTCAACGCTAGTCTTAGTTGAAACGTGGCAGATGTGGTAGTGAACGCCAGTCTTTTGAGCCAAGAGCAAGTCACGAGCAATTTGCGTGGTTTCAGCAAGGTCAGTGACAGGTGGTAAATTCAATCTTTCTGCAGTCTTACCTGCGTTAACGGTACCGTGGTTAAAGAGTGAATCGTCTTGTGCGTGGGTCGCAACGATCAAGTTATTTTCCTTAGCTTTTTGCATAGCCAAGTACATGGTTTGAGCTGTTTGTACACCGTGGCCATCGTTACTCAAAGCAAAGGCACCAGCTTTTTTCAGGGCTGCATAGTCAGGAATGACATCGGTTGTCTCATCATTGGTGATTGGACCATATTGGAAAATGTGAACTACGCCTTTTTCCTTGTTTTCCTCAACCATTTTCTCCATTAATTCTGGAGTGTTAGGCACAGGAGTTACGTTAGGCATAGCACCTACTGTGGTAAAGCCGCCGCGAGCAGCTGCTTCACTACCTGTTCTAATATCTTCCTTATATGTTTGACCAGGATCACGGTAGTGAACGTGGACATCAACTAAACCTGGGCTGACCAACTTGCCTTTGGTATCAATTACTTTATCGCCTGTTAAATCAGTACCGATTGCCTTGATTTTGTCATTTTCAATTAAAACGTCTGCTTTAACTAAGTGACCATTTTGATAAACGGTACCGTTCTTAATTACTGTTGTCATTATTCGAGACCTCCGAGCTTTCTTCCGCGTAATACTGCTTCAATCATGGCCATTCTCATAAATACACCATTTTGCATTTGACGGACAAACATGCACTTGTCGCTTTCTACCAAGTCACCGCTAAGTTCAACGTCGTGGTTGATTGGACCTGGATGCATGATGATTGTGTCAGGCTTTAATTCGTTGTAGCGTTTATGGTTGATGCCGTATTTTTCATGGTAAGCTTTAGCATCAAATTTCTTTTCATTAGGATCACCTGCGTGACGTTCATGTTGTACTCTTAAAAGCATCATGACATCCATGTCAGGGATTAATTTATCTAATTCTTCATACTTGCCGTATTTATCAAATTTTTTGTCGTACCAGTAGCTTGGACCTGAGAAATAAACTTCTGCACCTAATCTAGTAAGAAGTTCCATGTTACTCTTAGCTACTCTTGAGTTAGTGATGTCGCCGACGATGGCTACCTTCAAGCCCTTAAAGTGGCCGAAGTGTTCGTGAATAGTCATCATGTCGAGCATACATTGACTTGGGTGTTGGCCGCTGCCATCACCTGCGTTGATCACACCGATGTTTAAGTGTTGGTGTTCTTTCAAGTTGATCAAATCGTCGTAGTATTCATTTTGTGAGTGGCGGATCACTTCAAGATCGACGCCCAAAGCGTTCATGATTAATGAAGTGTCGTATAAAGTTTCACCTTTGTTAACAGATGAGTGAGCTGGATCAAATGGGATAACTGTTAAGCCCAATTTTCTTTCAGCCATTTCAAAACTCGTATGCGTTCTGCTTGAGTCTTCGAAAAACATGTTGGTTACGTAAACCGGCTTAGTTAAGCGAGGTGTTGCGCCGCCCTTTTTGAAGTATTCAGCTCGTTTGATTAAAGCTTCAACTTCATCGACATGCAAATTTTCAACACTAACAAAATGTGGTAAACTGAAAAGATTTAAATTTTCCATTTTCTATTCTTTCTATCAAAAAAGCCTGAAGCATTTAATTGCTCCAGGCTTTTTCTTCGCACTTTTGTATACGAAAAACTAAGCAACCCTTCTGGCCCTCTCTGGAGTCAATTAAATGGTTGAATTATTTACTTTTTCTATTTTTTATTTTGGCAAACCCTTCAATTCAACTGAATCTTTGCCGTCCTTTTCAACTACATTAACAGCGACTTGTTCGTCGGCAGAAGTTGGAATGTTTTTACCAACAAAGTCGACACGGATTGGCAATTCACGGTGACCACGGTCAACCAAAACTGCCACTCTGATCGAACTTGGTCGACCAACGTGCATCAAAGCATCCATCGCAGCTCTAATTGTTCTACCAGTGTAAATAACATCGTCGATCAAGACAACGTGCTTGTCATCGATGTTAACACCAACTTGATCAGAGTTAACAACTGGATCTTGCTTTAAGGATGCATCATGACGATCATCACGGTAAAGGGTGATGTCAAGTTGACCAACTGGAACATCAACACCTTCAAGTTTTTGAATTCTGTCATGGATGCGATTAGCCAAGTAAACGCCTCGCGTCTTAATTCCAACTAATACTAGATCATCGGTACCCTTATTTTGTTCGATGATTTCGTACGTAATACGCGTAAGCGCACGCTTCATTGCAAGTGCATCCCAAATTTCTTTTGCCAATTTAATAGCCTCCTAATTTTTGCCCATTAAAAAAGCTCCCATTCTTCTCTGAGACTAGGAGCTTTCTGTAAAGTCGAAACTTAATTTAAGCCTGCCTTGCTAGCCTCACGGGACTAATTTTAAAGGACATTCATTGCTTTAAAGTTACTGTAAATGACAGCGTTTGTCAAGGGATTAATTAAGTTTAACTTGTCCAACTAAATCATTGATATCATCGACGCCTAATTCTTCAAGTTCTGCAGGTAAACTATCAGCGATATGCTTGGATGCGATGCTGTCGTGGAAGTGTGCAGTACCTACTGCTACGGCACTTGCACCGGCAAGCATGAATTTAACGACGTCTTCAGCTGAGCTAATTCCACCCATACCAATGATTGGTAAATCGACTGCTTGGTGAACATGCGCAATCATGCGAATAGCAACCGGTCTCACAGCTTCACCTGACAAACCGCCCATGTTGTGACCAAGGACTGGCTTTCTAGTTTTCACATCGATTTCCATGCCAAGCAAAGTGTTGATCATGGAAATACCATCTGCACCGCCCTTTTCGGCAGCTTTTGCGATAGTAACGACATCAGTTACGTTTGGCGTTAATTTGACGTAGATTGGAACGTTAACCACGTTTTTGATTTTTTTGGTTAATTCTTCAACTACGTCGGGATGCACACCAAAACTCATGCCGCCGCGATCAACGTTAGGGCAAGAAACGTTGATCTCTAGTGCGTTGACTAATCCTGAAACAGATAACTTCTTTGCAACTTCAACATAGTCATCTTCACTGTCGCCACCCACACTAGCCATAATTGGCAAGTCTGGATATTGCTTTCTAAGCGGTGTTAATTTTTCACTAATTACTGCGTCAACACCAGGATTAGTTAAACCCACTGAGTTAAGTACCCCATCGTCTAAAACAGCGATCTGAGGTTGCGGATTACCTGTTGTTGCGTGTGGCGTGGTTGTCTTAATTACCATTGCACCTAAGTCATTCAAATCGAACTTCTTAGCTGCTGGCACATCGCCAAAACCAAAGGTACCACTTGCTGGCATCACCGGGTTCTTCAAATCTAATCCTGGTAACTTTACGCGTGTATTTGTCATAATTTTCCTCCAAAAATGAATGCTCACGGACATTCGCTTATTTTTTAGAACAGATTGTACACGCCTTTTTTGATTTTTAAAAGTCTAAAATTTTATTTGTATTTTATTTTCGATGGTGTTAAACTTCGTTTTGATCAAACTTTAAACGGTACAGAGAGACCGCAAGTTCAAAATATTGACTTAAATTATCTGGGGAAAGTCTATACCTGGTGTCTCTCTGCGCCACGTATAGACTTTTTTTGTGGAGGAAAAATGACTAGACCTGTTATCGTTGCCCTCGATTTGGACAATGAAGAAAAATTACACGAAATTTTGTCAAAACTAGGCAAACCGGAAAATGTTTTTATCAAAGTTGGCATGGAATTGTTCTATAATGCCGGCATTGATGTAGTTAAAGAATTAACCGATCAAGGCTACAAGATCTTCTTAGACCTTAAGATGCATGACATTCCAAACACTGTTTATAACGGTGCTAAGGCTTTGGCAAAACTCGGCATCACCTTTACTACGGTGCACGCACTTGGCGGCAGTCAAATGATCAAGGCCGCTAAAGACGGCTTAATCGCTGGCACACCCGCTGGCAAGAGCGTACCTAAGCTTTTGGCTGTCACTGAATTGACTTCAATTTCAGACGATGTTTTAGCCCACGAACAAAACTGTTCTTTACCAATGGACAAACAAGTACTCAGCCTGGCAAAGATGGCAAAAGCTGCCGGTGCAGACGGCGTTATCTGTTCACCACTTGAAGTCAAAGAATTGCACGAAGCAATCGGCGACGATTTCTTATATGTCACTCCCGGCATTCGTCCAAAGGGCAACGCCAAGGATGACCAATCAAGAGTTGCAACACCAGCCGATGCTAAGGAATGGGGTTCAAGTGCCATCGTTGTTGGCCGCCCTATCACTTTAGCCAGTGATCCAGAAGCTGCTTATGAAGCAATCAAGAAGGAGTTTAATTAAAATGCATAAAGATCAAATTATTTCTCAACTTATCCAAGAAAAAATCATCACTATCTCACCTGACAAACCATTTACCTATGCAAGTGGGATGCTTTCACCAATCTACACTGACTTGCGTTTGACTGTATCTTACCCAGAATTACGCGACATGATTGCCAGCGACTTAGCCAACTTGATTGCCAAGGAATTCCCTGAAGCAACCATTATCGGTGGTGTTGCAACTGCCGGCATCCCTCACGCAGCTTGGGTTGCTGACAAGTTACACCTTCCAATGATTTATGTTCGTCCAAAGCCAAAGGATCACGGTAAGGGTCGTCAAATTGAAGGTCGTTTCTCAAAGGATGATAAGATTGTTTTAATCGACGACTTAATCACTACTGGTGGTTCAGTTTTGAACGCTGTTAAGGCAACTGAAAAAGACGGTGGCAACGTAATCGGCGTATCTTCAATCTTCACCTACTACTTGCCAGACGCAAAAGAAAACTTTGCCAAGAGCGGCGTTAAATATGCTCCACTTCTTTCTTACCCAGAACTTCTTAAGAAGGAAAATGAATCAGGTCATATCTCTAGTGAACAATACGATGTATTGAAGACTTGGCACGAAGACCCATGGGCTTGGGGCAAGAAGTTTGAAAAGTAATAAAAATAGATAGTTTAATATGCTTTAATCGGCACTTATCTTAGTGATAAGATGCCGATTTTTTATATAAAAAAAGACAATAATTGTAACTAATAATTTAATGCAATTATTGTCTAGGAACAGAAAAGTTAATATGCCGGTGGAAATTTCTTCGCGGAGATGATGCCAATAGAAATATAAATTGGTCTTCAAAATCTTAACGAAAGGAGGTCCAAAATATTTAACGGATCATCTTGTATGGTTCATTTTCGGCTTAATAAGCTCACTTACTGCATTAAACGTTGCTGTTCAAGAAGTTACCAAACTTTTTGAAAATGCACAAAAAATGTTGAAATCATATCAGCAGCTTATTAAGCAATTTCACTCGTGGCGAAAATAAAAACCGCTACTAACTTTTGGAAACGGTATAGCGGTTTTCATGAACTAAAACAATGTACCAATCAATGTCATACATTTTAATTTGAATTAAGCAAACGATTTGCATTTTCCTCTAGAACAGCACGTCTTTGACCGAACATCATCCAAATTGTAAAAGCTAAAGGCACTGCTACCATTAATATTTCTGAAATATAGTCGGTAGCCCATCCACTAAATTGCCACCCAGCTGAATTCCAACCCGACTGAAGATCAGCTAGATAATCCATTAAGAAGTGGAAAATCATTGGCAGCCAAAGTTTACCACTGTAAAGATAGAGAACAGCCCACAAGAAGCCGCTACCCATTACACCAATAACTTGCGCAATTGTTGCAGACAAGTTTTCGCCATTCCAACCAACATTGCCAGCGTGGGATAAACCAAAAAGAATACCAGACGCATAAACTGCGATTGGCACGCGCCATTTAGGGAAGCGATTAAAGCCAGCAATAAAAATGAGAACCATTAAATAACGCTCTGTTTCTTCCAAAATTCCTGGTTCAATTGCGGACGTGAGATTTGGAATTGTCAGGTATTTTGATTGAATATCAATCGAGTAGCTAAAGAAAGCTGTCCAAATCTGTTTGTCATAATCACTGAAAGCATTGTAAAACAGATCGATTGTCGCAAAAGCTATAACAATAATGAAAATTGACATTTGGAAATTGCGACTTTTGACAAATTTTAAATTTGGATTTAAACGATATCCCCAGGCATAGCCTAAAAAGCAGGCTAAAATTAATAAAGCTAATGCTGCAATTACGCCTTGCCAGGTAATGGAATGCATTATACGCAAGTTTTTGCTGACCAATAGTAATTGATCAGGCCCATATTGCTGATCAAGTAAATAAACAGCAATTAACCTAAGATACCATTTCTTTAAATCCCCTGCATAAAGAACTGCTAGTGGTAATAGTAGAACTAAATAAGCCGCCCAAAGTAGAAGAACACACAGTATTTCTAGTTGCTTAGAATTAAGAAGAAAATAGTTGCCCACTTTTAACCATGCATCAATAAAAAGGTCGCTAAGCAGCCAAAGAGTAACCCATCGGTTAATTTCATAACTAATCTTACTAGGATTTTTACGCTTAAATTGAACGTAAAAATTTAAACCAATGACTAAAATTAAGCATACTAACTGAAAAATATTACCTGCATTGCGCTCTCGCTTAGGAATCATTTCTAAAATTGTTACGATCAGCATAATGATCATTTGCACGTTGAAGATTTGTTGCCAACGTTTACGTGGCAGAATCACATCATTCATATTTACCCCTCCAATTTATGATTTTTTATTATAATGCACTTAGAGGCAGAGCAAAATATCCCTTAAATTTTTATTGCCAAAAATAATCCCGTATGTTTTAATTTATACTATATATAGGGAGTAACCGACAAATAATTGTATTTACGGCGTCATATCACGAAAGCAATTTCCGCTGTAAATTTAAATGGTGAGACTATGCATAAACTTTTTTAAAGTTTGGGCATAGTCTCTTTTTTGTCTAAGATTGCCCAATTCTGGAGGATTTTATGAAACAGTATTATTTACAAACCAAGGACGAGGTTTTAAAAGAATTTAAAACCAGTACTGATGGTCTATCGACTGGCCAAGCCAAAGAAAATTTGGCTAAATACGGTAAAAATGCCTTAGTCGAAGGTAAAAAGAAAACTGCCTTTCAAGTTTTCTTAGAGCAGTTCAAGGACTTGATGGTCATCATCCTGATCATCGCTGCCGTCATTTCTGCTTTTACCGGTGACTTAGAAAGTACTTTAGTTATTATCGCTGTGTTGATCCTGAACGCTATTTTGGGTACGGTGCAGCACGTTAAAGCAGAAAAGTCCCTTGAATCACTCAAGTCGCTATCTTCACCTAGTGCCAAAGTTCTGCGCAATGGTGAAAAAATCGAAATTGATTCCAAAGACGTTGTACCTGGCGACATCATGCTTTTAGAAACCGGCGACATGGTTACCGCCGATGGTCGTATTTTGGATAACTATTCATTGCAAGTTAACGAAAGTTCTTTAACCGGTGAATCAACCAACATCGATAAAGCCGACGTTGACTTCGATCATGAAATCCCATTGGGTGACCGTCTCAACATGGTTTACTCAGGTTCACTAGTTACTTACGGCCGCGCTAATGTTTTAGTTACTGGTACAGGGATGAACACTGAAATCGGTAAGATCGCTTCCTTGATGAATGAAACCAAGGAACGTCGTACCCCACTTCAAGTCTCACTTGATAAGTTCTCATCCAAACTGGCCACGGCAATTTTGATCATTTGTGCCATCGTACTTGGCTTGCAAATCTGGCGCGGTCAACCGATTATGGATGCACTTCTTTTTGCAGTTGCCTTAGCTGTAGCCGCAATTCCTGAAGCCTTGAGTTCAATCGTAACCATCGTGCAAGCTATGGGTACACAAAAGATGGCTAAAGAAAATGCCATCATCAAACACTTGGCTGCCGTTGAATCTTTAGGTTCCGTTTCCGTTATTTGTTCCGATAAAACTGGTACTCTAACCCAAAACAAGATGACCGTTGAAGACATCTACATTGGTGGCGAAGTCTTAAAGCCTGATCAACTAGACTTAGGGAATCAATTACATCGTTACTTACTATATGATGCAGTATTAAACAACGATTCTAGCTTAGTTGATGGCAAGGGTATCGGTGACCCAACGGAATACGCATTATTAGAAATGTACCGCCAAGTACCTGGTATCGACTTAGGTGATAAAGGCTTAGGCTTAACTGAAGAAGATTTAAGAGGGCTTTTAACTCGTAAGCAAGAAGTACCTTTTGACTCTGATAGAAAATTGATGAGTACTAAGCACTTGATTCATACAGTTCCTACTATCTTTGTTAAGGGTGCCATCGATGTCTTGCTTGATCGCTGCGTTAACATTAGATTAGATGACGAAGTTCGTCCAATCACGGAAGAAGATAAGAAGCAAATCTTAGCTCAAAACCAACACTTCTCCGAAAATGGTTTGCGTGTGTTAACTTTCGCTTATAAAGAAAGCGATGAGGACTTAACACCTGAAACAGAAAATGGCTTTACCTTCATTGGTTTGGTTTCTGAAATGGATCCACCTCGTGAAGAAAGTATTGCAGCTGTTGCCAGAGCTAAAAAAGCTGGTATCCGTACTGTAATGATTACTGGTGACCACAAGGTTACTGCAGTTGCTATTGCTAAAAAGATTGGTATCTTCAACGATGGTGACTTAGCTGTTACTGGTCTTGAACTTGATAAGATGAGCGATGAAGAGCTTGAACAAAAGATTGAGAAGATTTCTGTTTATGCTCGTGTATCTCCTGAAAACAAGATCAGAATTGTTAACGCATGGCAAAAGAAGGATCATATCGTTTCTATGACTGGTGACGGTGTTAACGATGCCCCTGCTTTAAAGAAAGCCGACATTGGTGTTGCCATGGGAATCACCGGCACGGAAGTATCTAAGGACGCTGCCAGCATGATCTTGGCTGATGATAATTTTGCAACCATCATCAAGGCTGTTGCTAATGGTAGAACTGTTTTTGAAAACATTAAAAATGCTATTATGTACCTGCTTTCAGGTAACTTGTCAGCTATTATTACGGTATTATTTGCTTCAATTGGTGGTTTCTCAGTACCATTTATCGCTGTACAATTACTGTTCATTAACTTAGTTACTGACTCTCTTCCAGCTTTAGCAATCGGTGTGGAACCAGGTGCTCCAGATGTATTGGACAGAAAGCCACGTGATCCTAAGGTTGGTATTTTGGATAAGTCATTAGTTACCAAGGTAGGACTTCAAGGCTTGATCATTGCAGTCGGCGTAATTACCGCCTTCATGATTGGTCGTCAAACTAGTCCAGCTGTTGCATGTACGATGGCTTTCTCTACTTTGACATTTGCTAGATTGCTTCACGGTTTCAACTGTCGTTCACAACACAGCATTTTCAAGATTGGCTTTAAGAACAACTGGTACAGCTTAACTGCATTTGCTGTAGGTACATTGCTTTTAGCATTAATCTTGTTTGTACCAGCATTGCACGGTTTGTTTGCCGTAACTCCTTTAACTGGCAAGCAACTTTTTTGGATTATTGGTCTTGCAGTAATGCCAACTGTATTGATTCAAATCGTTAAAGTAGTTAATGAAAATAAATAATTAGGCAAGCAAAAAAGCTTCGTTTCTTATGAGACGAAGCTTTTTCTTTTTACTCAACTATTTCTAAATCAGAATTTACGCTTTCTTTTTTACCTAGTGTAATCATGATCACAATGAAGCTAAGTACAAATGCTGAGACATTAATCATCCATCCTAAGTCGTAAGATCCAGTTTGATCGAAGAATAAACCGATCAAGTAAACCGAAGCTGACATGGCAAATGCACCAATCATATTGACGACCGAAAGAATGTTACTATAGTCTTTTTCACCAAAAATTTGACGAATTAAATATGGCAATGCAACTAAACAAACTCCCTGACCAAGACCGAGAATTACGGCAGCTAAAATCAATAAATTGCTTTCTCTAAGCATTGCCTGGCCGCCCCAACCGATTACACCGAATAAAGAATAAACGGCTAAAACTAACTTGGCATTAAACTTATCAAGGAAATAACCAATAGAAATCTTACCAATTGCGGCACCAATCATTACTCCTGATACAACAGTTGCGGCAGTGATTGGTGAAATTCCGATATTAGTAATATGTCCTGAAATATGTTGGACAGAACCGGAAACAAATTGCAGTGCAAGCATGGCGAAAGCTACAGCGTAAAATACTGGCATCTTCAAAGCTTGCTTCAGGCTTAAACCTGTTAAAGCCACCTTTTTGCTTGATTGCATTGCTTTGCCATATGCAGGATATTGCATCGTTGGTTCAGGCTTAATTGAAATAGCTAAAGGAACTAAAATCAGTCCAATCAATAGAGCTTCACCAACAAAGCCGCCACGCCAACCAAATTGCTTAATTACTTCGGCAATAATCGGATTAAAAATCGTTCCACCTAAAGCAGAAAGTCCGAGCGAGATTCCCATCACTGTGCCGAGCTTTTGGTTAAACCACTTGCTAAGCAAAACAGGAATTGACAAAGTAATTGCGATCGGCTGACAAATCCCAATGATTGTCCATGCAAGATAAAAATGAACTAATGAATTGGCAAAAGTTAAGCTAAGCATGCTAACGGCAATTAAGACAAAGCAAGCGGTTAAAAGCCAGCGTAAATTTACCTTTTCCATGATTTTACCAGCAAAAAGCAAGGCAATTGCGGCAGCCGCATTCTGAAATGTCGTCATTAGTGCAACATTAGCACGTCCTACATTAAACTCTTGACTGATTGGCCCGAAGAATAATCCAATTGTATTAACCAACAAGCCAAACCCAATCATTGAGATAAAACAACAAACGATAAATATCCACCACGGAAAAAATGATTTTTTATGTGTCACTTCTTTTCCAACTTTCTAAAAAATTGTCTTTTACTATTATATGTGAAAAATATCACTTAATGTTTTAAGAAAATTTAAAATTAGTCATGAAAAAATGCCCCACAACAGTGAGGCATTTTAATGATCTAATGAATTTAATCTCTTTTAATGTAAGGCTTTACTATGTCAAGCAATTCTGTCAATGCATTCAAGCTAGTTAAGGTTTGAACAGAAAATGGTTTGCCTGGTTCTGCTGGCGTTCCGTTGTCTAAGAACAAATAAGCATATCCTTTGAAGACATCAATGTTAACACCTAATCTATCTGCATTAGTATTAGTTTTACGAAGCATTAATGCAGGTGAACCTAGGTTATCTGTTAAATGATGATATACTTCCCAATTTTCTGAATTTTTAACGCCTTGTTCAATCTTTTGCAAAATTTCTTTGTCTGTCATATAACTTCCTCCGAACTTATGAATATAAGTTCATAACTATCAATAGTTTTTTAATTACTCTTCATATCTATGATAGCATATTAAGTTACAGCGCTTACAAAATAAGAATAAAAACTATTATTCTATGTTTAGTAATTTATTCTTTACTAAAACAAGCTAGTCATATATTCGCTAACTGCACGCTGTTGCATTTCTTCCCAGCTATTAAAATTAGTTTCCTTCTTAACAAAATCATCTACCACTTTTTGACCTAATTGTTCAATCCCAGGAAAACTTCTTGCGCCTAACTCTCTTACAAAAACATCAATCGTAGTAAAATGCGTATTCTTTTGCATGAATCTTGGATTAAACAAGTCTTGATAAGATACTGCTTGTTGTCCGCCCTGTTCTTCTACTACCTTTTCCAAATTTTTCTTCAATTCATCTTTTTCTTTAGTCATTATCTTCAACCCCTAGCTAATTTTTAATTACTATTAAAATAATACATTGATTAGTAATAATTCGCTATAATGAAAGCAGAATACTTACTTGGAGATACAGAAATGACGAATCGTTACAAAAGCGTATTTGATATTATCGGGCCCATCATGGTAGGTCCATCTAGTTCACATACAGCTGGTGCCGTCGCAATCGGCCGAGCTGGAAACAAACTTTTTGGTGGAGTTCCTAGAAAAGTAACAGTCCATTACTATGGCTCTTTCGCCCAAACTCATCGCGGCCACGGGACAGACTACGCTATCGCCGCGGGAATTTTAGGCTTTGACACAGATGATCTGCGTGTACCTAACGCACCTGAGATTGCTAAAAAACGTGGCGTCGATATTCGCTTTGTCGAAGAAGATGGACCTAGTCCAATCGATCATCCCAATACAGCAATCTTAGATATGTCTAGCGGAACCAAAAAGGCACAGATATCGGGCTGTTCTATCGGCGGTGGATCGATCGAAATTCGTCATTTAATAATTCACGACACCGAAATCACCCCAACGGGTTCGTTGCCAATTATTATTTGGCTTGATTATGAAAAAGATATTCTTAACGAGCAAAATTTGACTTTCTTATTACAGGAAAAAGCTCCTTTTAGTAAGAAGCGAATTTTTTACACCAAAGATTGCAATATCTACGAATACGATATCGACAACTATCTCAAGCCCGCCTTAGTAAAAGAGTTAAAAGAAAAGTTTGAAAATATTATTTGTCTTTAAAACGGAACAAGATTATGTATAACCATATTAAAGAAATTGTTGCTGATTCTGAAAAGCAACATAAACCTATTTCGGAGTTAATTATTGAACAAGAATGCGAGCTATCTGGTCTGCCGCGGCAAATAATCTGGAACCGAATGAAACATAATTTGGCTACAATGCGTGCCGCAGTGGAGCGTGGAAAAAGTGGTGATGGCGTATTTTCTAAAACAGGCTTAACTGGTGGTGAAGCTGTCAAAATTAAAAAGTATCGTCAAACTCACCATACTTTATCTGGTGACACTATCATGGCCGCAGTGCAAAATGCGGTTGCCACCAACGAAGTCAATGCTTCAATGGGCGTAATTTGTGCCACACCTACAGCTGGCTCCTCTGGTACCTTGCCTGGTGTCTTGTTTTTATTAGAAAAAAGAATGGATCTTAGTGAAGAGCAAATGATTCGCTTTCTTTTTACTGCTGGTGGATTCGGCCTTGTTATTGCCAATAACGCAGAAATTGCCGGCGCAACCGGTGGCTGCCAAGCCGAAGTTGGTAGTGCATCTGCCATGGGCGCCGCTGCCGCAGTTGAGTCAGCTGGTGGCAGTGCTGAGCAGAGCGCACAAGCAATGTCGATTGCAATGTCTAACTTGCTCGGTCTAGTCTGCGACCCAATCGCTGGCTTGGTTGAAGTTCCTTGCGTTAAGAGGAATGCGATCGGTGCAGGCAATGCTTTAATTTCGGCAGACATGGCGCTTGCGGGATGCACCAGTGTAATTCCGGCCGACGAATGTATCGACGCCATGAAAAAAGTTGGTCATCAAATGCCAGCATCCCTCCGCGAAACCGGAATCGGCGGCTTAGCTGGCACTCCAACCGGCCAAGCAATCAAAGCTAAAATTTTTGGCAAGGATGCGTGATAAAATGCGTGACGGTGAAACAATTAAAAACGATATTATCAATCAATTGGCGACAGTCATTGATCCTGAATTGAACGTTGACGTAGTCAATTTAGAGCTAATTTATGAAATCGACTTGGACAAAGATGGGATCTGTCTGATCAATATGACTTTGACCACCCCTGCTTGTCCGCTAACTGGTTACCTAATTGATGGCATTACTCAAGCGGTTAAAAAAGTGCCAGAAGTAAAAAACGTTGATGTGGAATTTGTGTGGTATCCGGTCTGGACGCCGGATCGTATGAGCGATGCAGCGAAGAAATATTTTAATATAGATACAAAAAAGTGTCTGGGAAAAAACTAATTCCTAAGACATGAAAAAAGAACGATGATTTCCT
>NZ_PCYT01000049.1:0-12874 GCF_002553735.1 Lactobacillus sp. UMNPBX17 | reverse complement strand
TTCAATATACAGAATTTAATTTTCAAAAGTGTTCAATTTGAAATTGCAATTTTCGGTTGTAATTCTTTACTTGCATTAGGCAACAATTGATCAATCATTTGATTCATTGTTACCATTTCATTTAAATCAATATTTTGTTGTTCTAATAATGTTTGCTCTACTATTCCTGGCATTTCCAATCCTATATTCTTTTAATTTTTTCACAACAAAAAGGGCCATTACGGCCTATTTTGCAATAATACATCAATTTTCTCATTAATAAACTTAATGCACTTTCCATTTTACAACATTAACGCTATTTACGAAAAGGGCTACAAGCATATTCTCTATTTTTTAACCAAAACAAGCAGCATCCCATCGATACTGCTTTATTTTATGCGCAGTTGCACTAGACTTTGACTCTATTTCTATTTTACGTGCTAACCAGCCTTTTTTCTAGTTTTATTTTCTTAACTAATCCATTAGGTTTTACATATAAATTCTTAATATTATTTCGCTATTATAAGATCAATTAAGATGAAAGGAATGAGAACCTTGATTAAACTACTCTTAATTGGTGGATTATTTTTAACACTTGGTTTAATGGCCATCAGCTCAGTATTAATTAATAAACCAGCAGTAGCAAAGGTAAAACATCGCCACTAAAAACCAGAATAATATATGTTAATAAATCTTTTTCCCCTCTAACTAGAAAGACCAGGTTATGTACTCCACATAGCCTGGTCTTCTTTTCGTCTTATTCTTTATGGTTGGTAGAAAATTGCACCTTGGTCAACAATTACATCTGGTTGCAACTTACGTAAACTCTTACTTTCAACACAATATTTTGTATTATTCAAATACTCTTTGAAGTTCTTAGTTTCCAAGTGCTGCTTGTAAGCTTCATTATTACGATAAACTTCAATAGCTAACCATTCATTTGGTTGATTGGCAACAGTTCCTGCAATCATTGCCAAAATATCTTTTTCTTCTTCGACTGCCGTTTTCATTTCTTTCATTACAGCATGAGCAAACTCATCGCCCTTACCTAAAGAAACACCAATTTCAGTCAGATAAATAACATAATCATTTGATCCGGTAACTGCTAGTTTTTCTGCCTTTGTAGAAATAAATTCCGGAAACAATTCTACCTTTACTCGACTAGTTAAAATATCTTTAGCAACGTCAGTAAAATCCTTAAATTGCTTTGAATTAGCATGAGTATCATAACTTGCTTCGTCTTGATAGCATTCTACTACAAAATTAGTAGTTTCTTCGTCATGACTTGTCTGCATAAACAATGTGCCTGGTTCGTTTTCTTGAGAAGTAAGCATATTATGTTGCCCTGCCTTAACGAACTTTGCATGATCCCCTTTATTAGTTTCTAGTTTATATAAACGCAAAATTGGTGTTTGTTTTAATTTCATAACTTCTCCTCCAAGAATTAATTTTGTCACTATTATACTAAATTTTACCGCGTCTATTAGTAAAAAACATCCCTTAGTTAAGGGATGTCACAAAACTATAACGTGTAATTAACTTTCTTAAACTTGTAGTCCTTCATTTTTTTAGCTAATTTCTTGCTTCTGAAGTAGTTACCACCATCATATCTACTAGAATAAACCAGCACGTTATGCTTTTTACCATTAATGGTTTGTGGTACCACTCGATAAAGACTCCAATTTTCAAAAGTAATCCACGGATCAATCTCATAGAATGTATCATTCTTCATTTTGGTAGTTTTACCAGACATCCAGTTTTGCGTTACCTTATCAAAGTTCTTCTGGTTAGCAATTCTACCATTGAAGTAATCACTAATTGTCGAAGCCTCCTGGGTAAATATTGGTTTGCCATTAACAGTATGTTCAGTAAAGGTGATCTTTGTGCCATTATGTGCATTACGATCATAAGAGTACCAAGTACCCTGCATCTTTTTTGGAATAGTAACCTGTACACCATTACCATAAGTTGAAGCATCAACAGTCTCAACTTGACTAGCCAAACCAGTTAATCCTAAAACAAGTACCATTGATGTTAAAGGTAACAAAGTTCTTTTTAGCATAAAAATCATCTCCAGAATGTAAAATATATGAATCCGCTTTCATAATATATTTTACAGTATCTTATAGTACTTAGACAAGATATTTTTAACTTTACAGATTAATATTCTTGCTGCAATAGCTTTATAAACTCACTACTTAACGCTGAATTTGACTTATAAAAAGCCATTATCTTTTGCTTTATTAACTGACCATGATCAAGCAAGAAAAGTGGCTGCAAATCTGCAGTATTAATTAACCTAACCGTATTCTCATTTAAAATAAAATAGCCAGACCCAGAGGCGACCAACAGTGCTGCTTCTTCAACCGAGTTAGAAGCGATGAATTGACTGCCAATTTGATACAAATCTTTAAATAAATGTAGCTCACTAACCTCTTCTTCAGGTTTAGCCACAATAAAACAAGTCATATCATTGAGCTCGTCTTTTTCAATCATTTGAATGCCATTAGGATACATTCCCTTGGGCAAAATTGCCATTACACCAGCTTGAGTCAATTCTGTTTCATCAAAGTTAAGATTCTCGTCACGCAAATCATTGATTGCTATGTCTGCTTCATCTTCATTCAATTTTGCAAAAGCACCATCATGACTAGTCGCAAGTAGTTTTACATCTACATTAGGATGTTTTAACACAAAATGCTGCACTGCCTGATCTAATTCCTTACGACCTAATTGGTCAAAATATGCAATCTTTAATTCCGTCATTTTATTTTTCATCCAGCGGTGCGTGTCCTTCTTCTGCTACTCTTCTTTTATCCTTAGTATCTTCATGCTTATTAAGTGCCATCAAGGCAAAAAAGATCAAATTCAAACCACTAACTACAATGCCAAATAATTTTATTAAATTGAGTTTCTTTTCTTTGCTCATTTTTTAACCTCACAACTAAAAATAATCATAAAATGATACATCGCCTTTAACGAAATCTAATTTTTGGATGCGGTAATCTGTAATTAATCCTAGTTTAACAGCAGCATTCATGGTTAGTCTACCTAATAGTACCTGGGTCCACGCGGTAATTGATCCCGAAAAATCAACCAATGCATCTTCCTTACGTTCTACCGCTACCTTACGTCCATGATTACTTAATTGCCAAACTCCAATATTCCAAGGACACTGTTCATCGCTATTGACTTCCAGATTAAAATCACCTTCTTGCATTGGCCGCATACAAGCCAAAACTTTTTCAAAATCAATAATTCGACTCATCATATAAGGACGCAAATCAACTTGGAGTTCGTTTTGTTCAGGAAAAAGTTCAGCTCGTAACGATTTCTCTGGTACGCTCATTTTAAATTGCTTAACACTGCCCGCGTGCGAACCCATAAAACCAAACATACTCAGTAATCCCTGCGGCGTAATTGCGTACATTTCATCAGCTAAAAAAGTATTGTCTCTAATGCGATAAATCAAGTAACTAATTGGCCGCTCATCCGCGTCAAAATAAACGGCTACATTGCGGTGATGATAATAAGAATCAAGTCTATTCCACCACCATGCCTCACGTATAACCGTGTTACGTTCATCATCAGTATGCAGTTGACGTTCATAAAGTTGAATCACACCATTTTGAACAGCTAAATTGTCCCACTTGCCACGCACTATATGACCAGAACGTGGTAATTTAAAACTACGCAATGCGCTTCCATCAAAGCGATATTCTTTTTGATAAATACTATTGCTAAACCCGTACTGGCGATAAAAGCTCTCCGAAAATGGTGCCAGGTTAGCAAACGGAATATCTTGCCTATGTAAGTCATGCAAAATTTCTTTCATTAATTGGGAAATATGACCTTGGCCACGATACTCAGGATATGAAGCTACATAACCTATTCCAGCCATCGGTAAATGATGCCCAAAAACATCACTTTTAAATCGATTAACCATAATATAGCTAGCTAATTTTTCCTTATCAAAATAGCCATAACCTGTACTATGATCATAACGACTCATAAAATTTTCGTCTTTAGTCAAATCATTATTTTTCAAAAATGCATATTGAATTAATGCCGTAATTTGCTTTAAATTATTCTTATTTTTCTTTAATTTCATGCTTATTCCTATACGTACATCTATAAATTTATTCATTACTATTTTAGTTCATTTTTTTAATTTTTAACTAGATTTTTCATAAAAATAAACCGGAATCATAAAATCCCGGTTTATTTTACGCAACGTATTCTTGATAAAGCTGAGAGATAAATGCCTGCATCTGTTCCACTGAATGTCTCCGGCTGCGAGCACATTCTTTAGCAGGGCGATCACATAAAAAGCACTTACGTGGCTGCCTGCCCAAATCTCTGCGTGAAATTGCAGCTTGTTTATTTTTTACCAACACGTCTGCATCAAAGAGACGTCCCAATGATGTCTGATCTTCAAAATCAATTGTTGAGCGCTTTACTTTTTCAATTGACAAAGATAATACATAGAAGTTTTCACAGCCACTATCATCATTAAGCTGTGTCACCAATTTAAAATGATAACCTAGGTTAGTCCAAGCATTTTCCAGCTCATTGATACCAAACATAAACATTTTAGTTAAATAGCGATTATTCTTGATTGGTCCTGGGATATTCATCTTAATGTCGACTAGAGTTTGATTAGGATACTTATTAAAAATCTTATGTTGTACAGCTACTCGCCTATCTTTAGCTGCTAAAACTTGGGCAATATCCTGCTTTTTTCCTTCATTAAAAATATTCATTTTTATCACCCAGTTAATTATAAACGATTGTGCCGACTCCGTCTGCTAGTTTGTTGGCATTGCTCAAAGAGGTGATAATTGCTAAATTACCTGTTTTTTCTACAAATTCAATTGCAGCTTCTATCTTAGGCTTCATACTCCCAGCTGCGAAATAACCTTCTGCTAGGTATTGTTTGAGCTGTTCAACTTTTATTTTACCAATTGCTTGTTGATTTTCTTTGCCATAATTCAAAAATGCATGATCCACCGTTGTTAGAATTACTAATTCATCAGCGTTGATATCTTCTGCCATTTTAGCAGCGGAAAAATCTTTATCAATTACGCCGGCAACACCTCTGAGATGCCCATCTTTCACAATAACAGGGATGCCACCACCGCCACAGGCAATCGGAATAAATAAATTTCCTAAAGTAGCCGCCATCACTGCTTTAATTGAATGCAATCGATTTTCAGCTTCTGTAAATTGCCAAGCATACTTTGAATTAAAGACCTCATCAGTTACTTCCATCTCATTTAAGCCATATTTTTCATAGATTTCTTCTCCCACCTGAGTTGTTCGATCATGAAAAGCTGGCAAACAATGCATAAAGATCAATTGGTCATCTGGTGTACCAGTCATTTGCATCATTTTCATTGTGACCGTATATGGCTTTAATAATTTAATTCGTTCAGACCAATCATTTTCACCCATCGAAACCCAAACATCGGTATAAACAACATTGGCTCCTTTAACGCCCTGAGCAATATCATCTGTGATCAAATTTTTTGAACCTGAATCTTGGGCAAAATTTTGAGCAATTTTTTGTACATCAGGATGTGTAAACAAAGGCTTGGGTGTAACAATATGTACATTAACACCTAACATTGAGCCACAAACTAAAAGACTGTCGGCAACATTATCGCGGCCATCACCCATTTCCAAACAGGAACGCCAGAATATTTAGCCAGCTATTCTACATCTTCTTGAGCAAAACCGCGATATTCAATTCCATCATACATTGAGCCTAGGACTTTAGCCGTATCCTTGACGCTTTCTTTTTTACCTAAGTGGATCTCGCTTGCGCCTAGATATTCTGGATGAGCGCCTAAATCATTACAAGCTACTACAAAAGCAGATCGCGTTCTAGTTGATGCTTTTTCAAAAAGTAGTGCAATATTTTTACCTTTCAGATATTCATGCGGGATATGCTCTTTTTTAAGTTCTTTTAAATGTAATGCAAAATCAATTAAATATGAAATTTCAGCTGGAGTATAGTCTTTACAATCGAGAAAACTTCTACCTTGAAAAACGTTTTATAAATATTTCATTTTTCTGCCTCTTACAAATCTTCACGAACAAGTGGACATGACATGCATCTTGATCCTCCGCGACCACGAGAAAGCTCACTTGAATGAATCTTATGAACTAAAATGCCATGTTTTCTTAACAAATCATTTGATACATAATTACGATCATAAGTAACGACTTCACCTGGTGCAATAGCCAAGGTATTTGAGCCGTCATTCCATTGTTCACAAGCAGCCGCAATCGAATCACCATTGCCAGTCGGAATTAAGTCAATCTCTGATACGTGTAAGTATTTCTTTAAAACTTTAACCAAATCATTTTCTGGCGTAATTTTAACCTCACCATGATCGTCTTGCTCTAAAACATAAATATCAATTTTCCCTGCTTTATCTAAAATAAAAGGATGAACGGTGAATTGATCATAATTAATCATTGTAAAGACCGTGTCTAAGTGCATCATAGCATGATTGTGCGGTATTTTGATTGCTAAAATTATGTCATAACTAGAATGACCAAAAAGACTATGAGCAAGATCGGTAATGGCAGCTGCTGAAGTTCTTTGAGAAATACCAATCGCTAAAACATGATTGTTCAAAACTAATTCATCGCCGCCCTCTAAGCGTCCATGAGTATAACGATCTCGCCAGACAGGAATATTGGCATCTTTAAATTTGGGATGATGCTTCAATATAGCTTCCATAAATAAAGATTCACGTCTTCTAGCTCTAAATGTCATCCTATTAATAGTCATGCCATTAGCAATTGCCGCTTGTTGATCACGGGTAAAATATACATTTGGCATCGGATCTAAGTAAAATGGATAATCTGGATCTTCAGCTAGATCGGCTAATGAAGGTGTTATATTTTGTATTTCATTTTTTCTAATTCCAGCAATTATCTGTTTAACCATGTCATTTACTGGCAAGGCCATTAAATAATCCATTAACAGTTGATGTAATGGATCTTCTTTTTTGATGTTAGATTCTTCTAATAATTGATCTACAAATTTCGTGCGGACATCTTTATTAGTCAAAGATTGTGCTAATAAATCTTCTAAATAAGCGACATGAACTCCCTGTTTTTCCAAAGTATGGGCAAAATAATCATGTTCTTTTTGTGCAATTTTCAAATACGGAATATCATCAATTAACATCCGATTTAAAATATCCGGTGAAAGATTTTCTAATTCTTTTCCTGGCCGATGTAACATAACTGTTTTCAATTTGCCAATTTCGGAATAAACATGAATTAAGTCAGTCATTATACCGTCTCATTGTATCCGCTTACAATAATTATGGATCAATTAGTTACAAGTTACAATCTTAAAGGCTTAAAGCATCAATTATTCTTTTCATTAATGGCGTAACCTTTTGATCTTTACGCCATGCTAATTGTAAATGTGTTATCCAGTTACTATGCTTAATCGGAATAAGATCACCAGGAGCATATGTAGAGGCAATGGATTCCGGAACAAGAGCCACTCCCATTTTTCGTTTAGCCCAGGTGATCGCTGTTCTGGAATCATCACATTTAACAGCATAAAACGGTTTAATTCCATGATGAGCAAAAGTTTGATTAAAAATCTCTTCAAATCGCCGGTAGATAATAAGAGGCTGCTCATTTAAATCTTTAATTCTTAATTCCGTTTTATCCTTAAATTTAGGATCAACAGTAACTGCCATCATTCTTTCTGTAGTTAAAGTTTTCGCCTTTAAACCGTTACGATTATAGGGAGTACGAACAATACCTAAATCGATTGTTTTCTTTTCCAATTTATCGATAATACCAAAAGTATTGTCCTCATAAATATCAAAGTTAATTTCAGGATAAAATTCAGTTAAGGCTTGAAAATTCTTCATAGGAATAAGACCAGTTGATGAAGAAGCCATTCCAATTGCAACTGTGCCTAATTCGCCAGAAATGGTCTTGTGGACCTGATTCTTAGCACTTTCAGATAGCGATAAGATTTCACTAGCATAGCTCTGTAAAATTTGTCCCGCATCCGTTAATTCGATACCATGAGCAGTCCGCTTGAATAATTGTGCTCCCAATTCTTTTTCCAATTGCTTTAATTGATAACTTAACGGTGGTTGCGCAATATAAAGTCTTTTAGCCGCAGACGTGATTTGTTTTTCTTCGGCTACTACTAAAAAGTAACGTAATTGTTTAATATTCATTGATCTATCCTTTTTATTTTGGTTACAGGTCTTATTAAAATTTTTTATATCTTATATTTTAATTTAGTATTTTCATCTCCACAACATATGTGCTACTTTATTAAGGTAGATTTGGAGGGAATAAAATGTCTGAAAAATTTCACGGCTTAACTCAAGCCGAAGCAGAAAAACGACTTAAAGAAGATGGTCTAAACGAAGTTCCTGAACCTGAATACAACTTCTTTAAGGAATTTTTATCAAAATTATGGAATCTCTCTGCTTGGATTCTTGAAGGTGCATTAATCCTTGAATGTATCCTCGGCAAGTGGATTCAATCATTATTTGTTTTATTCATGCTTCTTTTTGCAGCTTTTAACGGTGCATCAAAGAAGAAGCAATCACGACGGGTATTAAATACCATCTCACACGAATTAACGCCTAAAGTTGCTGTAGAGCGTGATGGTAAGTGGATTAAAATTGACTCTAAGCAATTGGTTAAAGGCGATTTAATTTCACTTCAACGTGGGGATGTTTTAGCTGCTGACGTAAAAATAGTTAGTGGCAACATTGCCTGTGACGAAAGTTCAATTACTGGTGAATCTAAAGCTGTTAAAAAGAATATCGATGATACAGCTTATGCTGGTACCACTGTAGTTGAGGGCGACGGCTTAGCAATCGTTACTGCAACTGGTAAGGATTCTAGAAGTGGTAAAACCATTAATTTGATTAACAACTCAGCTGCACCTGGTCACTTGCAACAACTTTTAACAAAGATTATCTACTACCTTTGCTTACTCGATGGTGTACTTACCTTAGTTATCATCATTGCTTCATTCTTTAAGGGCGGCAATTTCGATACCTTTATTAATATGTTGCCATTCTTGGCTATGATGTTTATTGCTTCAATTCCTGTTGCCATGCCATCAACTTTTGCATTATCCAACTCATTTGAAGCAACTCGCTTAAGTAAAGAAGGCGTCTTAACTGCCGATTTAACCGGTATTCAAGATGCGGCTAACTTAAACTTACTTTTACTTGATAAGACCGGTACAATCACTGAAAATAAAACAGCCGTTGCTAGCTGGAGCGATTTAAGTGATTTACCTGATCAAGACGTTTTAGTTTTAGCTGGTAGTGCAACCGACAAACGTAATGCAGGTATTATTGATATTGCTATTGATGAATACTTAAAAGAAAATGGCATCCCTGTCATGGACGCTGATCACTTCACCCCATTTACTTCTGACACCGGTTATTCTATGGCAGAAGTTGATGGTCATAACGTTAAGTTAGGTTCATTTAAGCAACTTTCCTTAATCGATAAAAATGCTAATGAAGTGGTCGAAGGTATTAACTTTAAGGCTGGACGTTCAGTTGCTGTGTTGATCGATGATAAGCTTGCAGGAGTCTTTATCTTACAAGATAAGGTAAGAAAAGATTCCAAGGCTGCTTTGGCAGAACTTAAAAAGCGTGGCGTACGTCCAATTATGTTAACTGGTGATAACCAAAGAACGGCTGCAGCTGTCGCTGAACAAGTTGATTTAACTGGGAATGTTATCTCTATTCATGACTTCGATGAAAGCACTGATGTTGGTGAATTAGCTGGTATCGCCGATGTTTTGCCTGAAGACAAACTTAAAATGGTTAAATTCTTCCAAGAAAAAGGCTACATCGTTGGTATGACTGGTGATGGTGTTAACGATTCTCCTGCTTTAAAGCAAGCTGAAGTTGGTATTGCTGTTTCTAACGCTGCCGATGTTGCTAAACGTTCAAGTAAGATGGTACTTCTGGATGACGGCTTAAGTTCTATTGTTAAGATTCTTGATGCGGGTCACCGTGTATACCAAAGAATGACTACTTGGTCACTTACTAAACTCGCTAGAACTGCCGAATTAACTATGCTTTTAACCTTTGGTTACCTCTTCTTCAACTATATTCCAATGGCATTAAACGCAATGGTTATTTATACAGTTATGAATAATATGGTAACTATGATGATCGGTACTGACCGGACTCATATTACTTACAAGCCTGAAAACTGGAATATGGCAAGATTAGCTAAAATTGCATTTTCACTTGCTGCAGGTTGGACAATTATCGGTTTCGCATTTGTCAGCTACCTAAACTTACATGGCTGGAGTCATAATTCAATTTCTACCATGGTTTATGTTTACTTAGTTCTTAGTGCAATGCTAATTGTATTGATTACTAGAACTCGTAAATACTTCTGGCAAGATTATCCATCTAAATTAGTTGGTATCGTCCAAATTGCTGACGTCGCATTAACATTTATTTTAGCCTTGTGTGGCTTGGCAATGGCTCAAATTAGTTGGCAAAACTTATTAATTACGGTTGTAGTGGCATTGGTTGCTGCAGTCATTATTGATTTGATTTACCAACCTGTAATGAAAAATAGATAATTATAAAATATAAAAAAAGCACTCTGATTACTACATTGTAGTTTCAGAGTGCTTTTTATTTTGACTAATAATTAGAAACTGTAGTCAAGACGTTTAAAGCTTTAACATATTCGCCATCGGCAATTTTAATAAATGGCTTTTCATTAATTTCTTTATGACCTAAGTAATTAACCTTAGCGCCACGCTTCAAAAACTTGCCTGGAATTTTTTCGCCCTTCTCATCATAAATAAAGGAAGGCTTCTTAATTCTATTAACTACCTTTATAGTGGACTTCATATATGGCAAGAATGCTTCTTCTTTAACAAATCTATTCTTACGAATCTTTACATAAGTATCACCATTAATTATCTTTATAGCACGTACTTTGTAAAGTTTTCCCTTTCTCAGATGTCCAACTTTAACACCATGCTTATTATAAACAGTAGCATTTCTAGTTAGATTTAATCTTTTACCTTGTCTAACTGGATTGGTAATGGCTGCGTCAACACTTTGTGTAGTTGCTACGCCCAATCCAATAACTGCCAACATTATACCTGCAGCAGAAATAATTTGCTTTCTCATCATAATCCACCCCCGTAGTGTTTATACCATTTTTCACCTTTATTTTATCAAAAATAATTCAATTAGAAGCATTTTTTACTCAACTGTTTTATAACTATTTCTTTAATTCTGCTAAAATTATCTATAACACTACTTACAAGGGAGTAATTACTTATGATTTTAACTTGGGATATAATTCGTAGAACTATTGAAGTACTATGGATTATTAACATTGCATTCGCTGTTTGGACGGTTTTTAGAAGTCGTCGCAGTGTTGTTGCAACTTGGGCATGGATGCTGGTATTAACTGTTTTGCCAGGTATTGGCTTTATTCTCTATCTCTTCTTTGGACGTCAGCTTTCACATGATGAAATTTTTGCTATTCAAGAAGAACAGAAAAAGGTGCAAAGACATTATTTAGCTGAACAGCGCGATATGCTTAAAGAACATGATCTTTTGCCTGAAAAAGAACGACTTCCACGGGTAAGAATGCTTTCAGAATTAAATCTTAACAATGATGATGCAATTTTAACTTTTGACAATCAAGTTAAGGTTTTTACCTCTGGGCCAGAGCTTTTTGATCAAATGATCCTTGATATTAAAAATGCTAAAAAATCTATTAGTTTGGAATTTTATACTTTTTATTCTGATCAATTGGGCAAGCGAGTTTTAAAGGCTCTAGAAGCGGCTGCAGCTAATGGTGCTAAAGTACGGGTGATTTATGATACTTCTGGATCACGTGGCACTAAGCCTGCTTTTTTTGACCATCTGCGTGAATTAGGTGGTGAGGCTCAACCATTCATTTCTACTTCCAAAAAGCACTGGTTTACTACACCTCGACTTAATTATCATTTGCATAGAAAATTGGTCATTATTGATCACCACATTGGTTATATTGGCGGATTTAATATTGGAGATCAATATGTTAATAAATCACCCAAATTTGGTCATTGGCGCGACACTCACTTGCGCGTAATTGGACAATCATCTGTTTTAATGGAAGTCCGTTTTGCAATGGATTGGAACACTTCAATCAGAAGAACTAATTTACCTAAATTTGAATTAAAAGAACTCAAATCATTTAGAGTTAACCGCAAGGACATTAATGATAGTAAGAATGTAGCAATGCAGATTGTTTCCTCAGGTCCCGACAACCAACACTATGGAATTAGGCGAGGCTACCAGGGAATCATTGCAGGAGCCAAAAAATATATCTATATTCAAACGCCTTATTTAATTCCTGAAGAATCAATTCTTGAAGCTTTAATTATTGCCGCTAATAGTGGAATTGATGTGCGAATTATGATCCCATGTATGCCTGATCACCCATTTGTTTACCGAGCTACGGAATATTATGCTAAATACTTAGTAGCTCACAATGTTAAAGTTTATAAATATAATGATGGCTTTATTCATGCTAAAACGATGGTGAGTGGCTCTAATATTTCTTCAGTTGGTTCTGCCAATCAAGACTTCCGGAGTTATACATTAAACTTCGAAGTAAATTCATTCAATTATAATCCTGCCCTAACTCAAGAATTAAAAGAAATTTTTGAAAAAGACTTAGATAAATGTACTCTTTTAACTAATGAATACTTCGCCAAACAGTCTTCATGGTTAAAATTCAAACAATACTTTTCAAGATTATTATCACCTATTTTTTAAAACGAAAAACCCTTTATCAGTATATCCGATAAGGGATTTTGTTTTTTAAATAATGCAGTTTT
>NZ_PCYT01000048.1:0-12976 GCF_002553735.1 Lactobacillus sp. UMNPBX17 | reverse complement strand
TCAAGCAATATATTTCTTCATAGCCTAACTGTTGCACTTAATTTGACAATTCAGGGAATAAAAAAATGACTTTTTAGTAGTTAAAGCGTTAAATTAATAAAGCAGAAGTTTTATAATTGTTACTAGATAATAAAAAGTTAAAGACAGCTTTAAAATCCGATACGTATTTATTTTGATGAATAGAGGAAAATATGAACGCAAAAGAAGTTTTTGAAGAATGGCAAAATGCTAATAATTTACCTGATTATTTAAAGGATCAATTAGATACTTTAGGTAAAGATGAAAAATGGATTGAAGATGCCTTTGGTCAAGATATCAATTTTGGGACTGCCGGAATGAGAGGTCGTCTTGAACCCGGAACTAATAGAATCAATCTTTTTACAGTTGGCAGAGTTACTGAAGGCTTAGCAAGATTGATTGATGAAAATGGTGAAGAAGCTAAAAAGCGCGGTGTAGCTATCTCATTTGATTCAAGATATCACTCAAGAGAATTTGCGGAACATGCAGCACGTATTTTAGGTGCACACGGGATTCACGTATATTTGTTTGATGATTTAAGACCAACACCTGAACTTTCATATGCTGTTCGTCATTTGCATACTTTTGCAGGTATTAATATCACTGCTTCTCACAATGCTAAGCAATATAATGGTTACAAGGTTTATGGTGAAGATGGTGCACAAATGGCACCAGAAAACGCAGATCGTTTATTTGCATATGCTCAAAAAGTAACTGACATTTTTAGTGTAAAGGCAGCACCTGTCCAAGAATTACGGGCAAATGGTACTTTGCAATTAATCGGTGAAGATGTTGATGAAGACTATTTGAATGAATTAAAGCAAGTAACTGTTGATCCTGAAATGGTTAAAGCAAATGCTGATAAGTTAAAGATTATTTACACACCACTTCATGGTACAGGTAAGATGCTTTATGATCGTGCCTTTAGACAAGGTGGCTTTGACAATGTAATTCCAGTTCCTAGTCAATCAATCATTGACCCAGAATTTCCAACTACAATTAAGCCTAACCCGGAATATCGTGATGTCTTCAAGCCTGGATTTAAATTAGCTGATGAAGTTAATGCTAACGTAATCATTGCTACTGATCCAGATGCTGATAGAATGGGTGCAGCTGTTAGAAAATCTGATGGCGACTTCCAAGTTTTGACTGGTAACCAAATTGCTACTTTGATGGCTTACTACTTGCTTGTTCATATGAAAGAAAGTGGCAAGTTGACTAGCGATTATGAAATCGTTACTTCAGTTGTTTCAAGTGCTTTACCATTTAAGATTGCAGAAGATTTTGGCATTAAGACTAAACACGTTTTGACTGGCTTCAAGTATATCGGTGAAGAAGTTGACCGCATGAAGAAGGCTGGCGATGTTAAGTTCCTCATGGGCTTTGAAGAAAGTTATGGTTACTTATTCAAACCATTTGCTAGAGACAAGGATGCTATGCAAGGTGCATTGATGTTTGCCGAAGTTGCTAGTTACTATGCTTCTAAGGACATGACTGTTTTTGATGGCTTGCAAGAAATCTGGAAGAAGTACGGTGTAGCTTATGAAATTACCAAGGCTATCGAAATGCCAGGTATCGGCGGTCAAAAGAAGATGGCAGCCCTCATGAGCAAGTTGCGTGATGAACATTTAAGCGAAATCAATGGTGTCAAAGTTAACAAGATTCAAGACTTCTTGAAGAAAGAAACTATTGAAAATGGTAATGTTACACCACTTGAAGAATTCCCAGAATCAAACGTATTGAAGTACTTCTTAGATGATGAAACTTGGGTTGCTCTTCGTCCATCAGGTACTGAACCAGTTATCAAGGCTTATGTTGGTGTAAATAAGAAGGATATCGCAACTGCAGAGAAGGCTGCACAAGACTACCAAGCAGCTTTAGCTGAACTTCTTAAATAAAATGGGCATATTTCGTGCGAAAACACGTTCGTGGTAGTAAAATATAAATACTAATTAGAAAGTTGGACAATTTGGTCCAACTTTTTTCATGAGGAGTTTTTGACCATGATTAAACGACAAAAAGATCGCAAATTTGAATTAGTATCTAAATTTAAACCTGCTGGAGACCAGGAGCAGGCTATTGATAAATTAACTGCTGGCTTTAAAAAAGGCTATAAAGAACAAATTTTGGAGGGTGCAACTGGTACTGGTAAGACTTTTACTATGGCCAATATTATTGCTAACTTGAATAAGCCCACTTTGGTAATTACGCATAATAAAACTTTAGTAGGTCAACTTTATGGCGAGTTTAAAAGTTTCTTTCCTCATAATGCAGTTGAGTATTTTGTTTCTTACTACGATTATTATCAGCCAGAAGCTTATGTTCCTCAATCCGATACTTATATCGAAAAGGATTCGGCTATCAATGATGAAATCGATCAGTTGCGACACGCCACTACTTCAGCTTTAATGGAGCGTAACGATGTTATTGTCGTAGCTTCTGTATCGTCAATTTATGGTTTAGGTGATCCTAAAGAATATGCCCGTAGCGTTTTGATGATTCATGAAGGTCAAGAATATGATCGTAATGTATTATTGCGTGATTTGGTAAACTTGCAATATGACCGCAACGATATCGATTTTCAACGGGGACGTTTCCGTGTTCGCGGCGATGTGGTAGAGATTTTCCCAGCTGGTAACTCGAATCATGCTTATCGTATCGAATTTTTCGGGGATGAAATAGATCGCATTGTTGAAATTGACTCTTTGACTGGAGAAGTAATTGGTGAAAGAGAAAGTATCTCTTTATTCCCAGCTACGCACTTTATGACTAATGATGAACAATTGCGGCGCGCGCTTAAAGAGATTTCTAAAGAAATGAAAATTCAGGTAAAGAAGTTTGAAGGCGAAGGCAAGCTACTTGAAGCCGAGAGAATTAAGCAACGTACTACATATGATATGGAAATGATGAGTGAAGTTGGCTATACTAACGGAATTGAAAATTATTCTCGTCACATGGAAGGTAGAAAAGCTGGAGAACCGCCTTATACTTTGCTAGATTTCTTCCCTGATGATTTCTTGATTTTAATTGATGAATCGCATGCGACTATGCCCGAAATTCGTGCGATGTATAATGGTGACCGCAATCGTAAGCAGACGTTGATTGATTATGGTTTCCGTTTACCATCAGCGCTTGATAACCGTCCACTTAAGTTATCTGAATTTGAAAAGCATGTTCATCAAATACTGTATGTTTCTGCTACGCCAGGTGATTATGAATTAGAGCGAACTGATCATAAGGTTGAACAAATTATTCGACCAACAGGCTTACTAGACCCGAAGATTGAAGTAAGGCCGATTGAAGGGCAGATCGATGATCTAGTTGGCGAAATTAATAAACGGATTGATCGCAATGAACGAGTCTTTGTTACTACTTTGACCAAAAAGATGGCAGAGGATCTGACAGATTACTTAAAGGATCTGGGAATCAAAGTGCAATATTTGCACTCTGACATTAAGACACTTGAGCGAATGAAAATCTTGCGTGATTTACGTTTAGGTAAATTTGATGTGTTAATCGGAATTAACTTGTTACGTGAAGGTATTGATGTGCCAGAAGTTTCACTGGTAGCTATCTTGGATGCAGATAAAGAAGGCTTTTTGCGTGCATATCGTCCGCTAGTTCAAACAATGGGTCGTGCGGCTCGTAATGCAAATGGTGAAGTAATTATGTATGCCGATACGATTACTGATTCTATGAGAGCCGCAATCAATGCCACTAAGAGACGGCGTAAGATTCAAGAAGAGTTTAATAAAGAACATGGAATTACACCTAAGACAATTATCAAGCCTGTTCAAGATGTAATTTCTATTACGAAGCCATCAAGTGATGATAAAGATAAAAAGTCTGATAGTTTTGCTGATTTGAACTTCGATGAATTGACTGCTAGTCAAAAGAAGACGATGATTAAGAATTTGCAAGAGCAGATGAAGGAAGCCGCTAAAAAGTTGGACTTTGAAGAGGCAGCAAACTTACGGGATGCTATTATCGATTTACAAAAGTCATCTAGAAAACCAAAGACAAAAAAGGGGAAAGCTTTTAATGGTAAATGATAAGATCGTTATTCGTGGTGCACGAGAACATAATTTAAAGGATATTGATATAACTATTCCTAAAAACCAATTAGTAGTAGTTACTGGTCTATCAGGTTCTGGAAAGAGTTCTTTAGCTTTTGATACCTTGTATGCAGAGGGTAGAAGACGCTATGTACAATCACTTTCTAGTTACGCTAGACAATTCTTGGGCCAGATGGATAAACCAGATGTTGATTCAATCGATGGGTTGAATCCCGCTATTTCAATTGATCAAAAAACCACATCACATAATCCACGTTCAACTGTCGGAACAGTAACCGAAATCAATGATTATTTACGTCTTTTATGGGCTCGTGTAGGTCATCCAATTTGTCCGAATGATGGAACTTTGATTGAACGACAATCGGTTGATCAAATGGTAGACCGAATCATGTCTTTACCCGAAAGAACTAAAATCCAATTGTTAGCTCCCGTTGTTCGTGCTAAACGCGGTGAACACAAGGAAGTTTTTAAACGAGTACAACGTGCTGGATATGTTCGTGTTATTGTTGATGGTGAGATGCACGAAATTGGAGGAGAGTTTAATTTAGCTAAAAATAAGCGACATAATATTGATATTGTTGTGGATCGTTTAATCGTGAAAGATAGTATTAAATCTCGTTTGTTTGACTCAATTGAATCAGCTCTTCGTTTATCTGATGGCTACATGAATGTTGATGTTATTGGCGGGGAGATGCTTAACTTCTCTGAATATTATGCTTGCCCTAAGTGTGGTTTTACAGTAGGCGAAATGGAGCCAAGACTATTTTCATTTAATGCGCCATTTGGTGCTTGTCCTGATTGTGATGGATTAGGGATGAATTTAGCCGTTGATGAAGATTTGGTTGTACCTGATAAGACCAAAACTTTGGCAGAAGGTGCGTTAGCTCCATGGAAGACGTCTAATTATTACACTGAAATGTTAGAACAAGCTTGTGCAGCACTTGATATTCCAATGGACAAGCCTTTTAATAAATTAACTAAAAAGCAAAGAGAAACGATTCTTCACGGTTCAACTAAGCCAGTGAAATTTCATGTTACAGGGGATTTTGGCGTTAATGACACAACCCAGCCTTTTGAAGGGGTAATGGATAATGTTGAAAGACGCTATAAACATCCAATGTCCAAATTTATGCGCGATGTGATGGGCAAGTATATGACAGAGCTGACTTGTTCAACTTGTCACGGTAAGCGATTAAATGAAAAAGCTTTGGCTGTAAAGGTAATGGACAAGGATATCGCTGAAGCTTCTGAACTTTCAATCAATAAATCCTTAGATTTCTTTAAGAGCGTCAAATTAAGTGAACAAGAAACTGTAATTGCTAAACCAATTTTGAAAGAAGTGTGTGATCGTCTTTCATTCTTAGACAGCGTTGGATTAGATTATTTGACCCTTTCTCGTTCTGCTAATACTTTATCTGGTGGGGAAGCTCAACGTATTCGTTTGGCTACCCAGATTGGTTCTAACTTATCAGGAGTTATGTATGTTTTAGATGAACCTTCAATTGGACTTCATCAACGTGATAATGATCGTTTGATTGCTTCACTTAAGAGAATGCGTGATTTAGGCAATTCTTTGATTGTGGTTGAACACGATGATGAGACTATGCGCCAAGCCGATTATCTGATTGATATGGGACCAGGCGCCGGCGTTTACGGCGGTAAGGTAATGTCTCAAGGTACACCAGAAGAAGTGGAGAAAAATCCTAAGTCTTTGACTGGTCAATATTTGTCGGGAAAAAAGTTTGTTCCTGTGCCATTAAAACGCCGCAAGGGTAATGGTAAGAAGATCACTATTACCGGTGCACAAGAAAACAATTTAAAGAATATTAACGTTGATTTTCCTTTAGGAAAATTTGTCGTAGTGAGTGGTGTTTCTGGTTCAGGTAAGTCAACTTTAGTTAATATGATTTTAAAGCGAGCATTAGCGCAAAAGTTAAATCATAATTCAACTAAGCCAGGTAAATATAAGTCAATTCGTGGCTATAAAAATATTGAAAAAATCATCGATATTGATCAAAGTCCTATTGGACGTACCCCACGTAGTAATCCGGCTACTTATACTAGCGTTTTCGATGATATTCGTACGCTTTTTGCTCAAACAAATGAAGCTAAAATGAGAGGTTATACTAAGGCTCGTTTTTCATTTAATGTTAAAGGCGGCCGCTGTGAAGCATGTCATGGTGACGGAATTGTTAAGATCGAAATGAATTTCTTGCCAGATGTGTATGTCCCATGTGAAGTTTGTCATGGCAGTCGTTATAATTCAGAAACCTTGGAAGTAACTTATCGTGAAAAGAATATTGCTCAAGTGCTTGATATGACAATTAATGAAGCATGCAAGTTCTTTGAAAATATTCCTAAAATTGCACGTAAATTGCAGACTATTGTTGATGTAGGTTTAGGCTATGTTAAATTAGGTCAATCTGCTACAACTTTATCAGGTGGGGAAGCCCAGAGAATGAAGTTGGCTGCAGAATTGCAGAAATTATCAACTGGTAAGAATTTCTATATTTTGGATGAGCCAACGACAGGTCTGCATACCGATGATATTAAACGCTTGCTTGAAGTTTTGCAGCGTTTAGTTGATGAAGGAAACACTGTTCTAGTAATTGAACATAATTTAGATGTGATTAAAAACGCTGACTGGATTATTGATTTAGGACCTGAAGGCGGTGAAGGTGGCGGTAACGTTGTTGCTACAGGAACGCCTGAAGAAATAGCGGAGGTGAAAGAAAGCTATACTGGTCAATATTTAAAGCCGGTTTTAAAGCGTGATACTAAGTTAACTAGGGATGCGGAAAATAAAAAGTAATGCGTAAGTGTTTTTATCCTCGAATAAGTGTAAAATAGGCACCAAGGAGGACGAATAATGGACATTTTTTCAAGTTCTAGAGATAATCGTGGCTTCGATTGGGGCGCATTTATCGCTGGTGTATTAATGGTTGTTGTTGCTTTTTTGCTTCTTAGACATCCAGCCAAGGGATTGCATGCATTTGTATTAATCTTTGGTATTTTGTCAATTTTGCAAGGTTTAGTATGGCTTGCTGGTTATTCACGTTTTCGTGCTTTCTTCGCACGTAGTTGGGTAGCACTTATTTCAGGTATTTTAGATATCATTGTGGGTATTTTGTTCTTATGCTCATATGATATTGGTGGATTGACCATTGCATATTTATTTGCAATTTGGTTCTTTGTCGACTCAGCTGTCGGAATTGCCTTTTCATGGCACTTGCGTGACTTTTCAACAGGATACTTTATCTTTAACTTAGTTTTGAACATTCTAAGTTTAGTTATTGCTATTTTCTTGATCTTTAACCCACTTTTTGCAGCTTTGAGTTTAGTATGGTTAGTTGCATTTTGGTTGTTAGTATTTGGTATCAATGAAATAGTCGTTGCATTTATGCACCGTTAATAATTATGAAAAAGAGGCTGCGATGGTCTCTTTTTTTTGCACTATAATGGAACACCCGGTATGATATAATTTACAGAAGGAGGGCTAACAATGGCTGATGATAAGAAACAATTATTAATTGTTACAGGAATGAGTGGGGCAGGCAAAACTGTTGTGGCTCATGATTTAGAAGATATGGGTTACTTCGTAGTTGATAACTTGCCACCAACATTATTGGGAAGCTTTTGGGATTTAATTAATAATTCAAATGATTTCCATAAGGTAGCAGTAGTAATTGATTTACGTGTTAAAACTTTTTATACAGATTTATTAGATGAGGTAAATTCACTCGAAGATAATGGCACCGTTCAAGCTACTATTCTCTTTTTAGATGCTTCAGATGATGTGTTAGTAGCACGTTACAAGGAAACTAGACGGCTTCCACCACTAGCTAATAATGGTAAGGGACGTTTGTTAGATGGCATTCAAGAAGAACGTCGTATTTTGATGCCAATCAAAAATCGTTCAAATTACATCATTAATACGTCTAATTTATCTACTAAAGATTTAAAACAGAAGTTAATTAATACTTTCAGTGACCGTAAGCGTCAGCCATTTTCAATTGAAGTAATGTCATTCGGTTTTAAATATGGCATGCCAATTGATGCGGATATTGTAATGGATGTGCGTTTTCTGTCTAATCCATTCTATATTCCGGAGTTGCGTCCATTCACAGGATTAGATAAGCGTGTCTTTGATTATGTAATGAATAAAGAAGAGACACAGGTTTTCTATCAAAAATTATTGGATTTATTAGAAACCGCTATTCCTGGTTATATTAAAGAAGGAAAAGAAAAATTGACAATTGCAATTGGTTGTACTGGTGGTCAACATCGTAGTGTATCAATTGCACAACAACTTGCTCGTGACTTATCCAAAAAATATCCAGTTGATATAACTCACCGTGAGGTAAGTCGCTACATTAGAAAGTAGGTATATCGCGATGTCATATGGAGAAACGCGAATTGTGCGCGTAATTAAAGGCAGACGTCCGCGGGTGGTAGTTATCGGTGGTGGTACTGGGTTACCAGTTATTCTAAATGCATTGAAAGATCAAAATGCGGAAATTACTGCCATTGTTACGGTATCCGATGATGGTGGCTCATCTGGTTCTATCAGAAATTTTATTAACGTTGTTCCACCGGGTGATATTAGAAATGTGTTAGTTTCTTTAAGTGATTTGCCACAAGAAGAAAAAGACATTTTTCAATATCGGTTTGATTCATCTGATGCATTCTTCTCAGGCCACGCTATTGGTAACTTGATCATTGCAGCTTTGAATGAAATGCATGGGAATATTTTTGATGCTGTTCAATCTTTATCTAAAATGATGAAGGTCGACGGCCACGTCTTTCCAGCATCTAACGAACCTTTAACGTTAAACGCCGAGTTTATTGATGGTACCACGGAAGCCGGGGAAACGGAGATTACCTCAAAAGATAAAAGAATCAAACGTGTTTGGGTAACAGATACTAATTCGAATGCCACACCTAAAGCAGTTTTACCTGTTTTAGCTTCGATAATGCAGGCAGATGCAGTTGTCTTAGGTCCAGGTAGTTTATTTACTTCTATTTTACCTAATTTGATGATTTCTAATTTAGGTGAAGCGGTTCGAGAAACCCCGGCTGAAGTAGTTTATATTTGTAATATCATGACTCAACGTGGAGAAACTGATCACTTTAGCGATGCAGAGCACGTGGAGGTAATTAATCGTCACTTAGGTGGAAACTATATCAATACAGCTTTAGTTAACGGAGCTAAAATTGATATGAGTAAATTCCACCCAGAGGATTATGATGCATATCTTGAACCTGTTAAGAATGACTTTAATGGTTTGAGAGCGCAAAATTGTCGTGTTATTACCGATGATTTTATTGATCAACGACACGGGTTGGTCTTTCATGATGGAGAAAAAGTAGCAAAGGAAATAATGAATTTGGCATTTGAGGCAATGTCACGTAAAAGAATGAAGGAAAATAATGGCTAGTTATGCTAGTGAAGTCAAAAAGGAGCTAACTTCGCTTGAGGTGCATCCAGAGCATGCTAAAGCAGAGTTAGCTGCTTTTTTGCGAATGAATGGGGTTTTAAATCTTCATGATCATCAATTTAGTCTAGATATCACTACAGAAAATCCCGCTATTGCACGAAGAATTTTTAAACTGATTAAAGTTGCATATGGAATTGAACCATTATTGATTGTTTCTCGTAAGATGAAATTAAAAAAGAATAATCAGTATCTAGTTCGACTTAATCGTGACGTGCAAGAAATATTGGAAAACTTAAATATTTGGGATCCTGCTCGAGGATTAGTTACCAGAATTCCACAGAGAATTATGAAGTCACGGGAAGGTGCAATGTCTTATCTTAGAGGTGCTTTTTTAGCTGGCGGTAGCGTTAATAATCCTGAGACTAGTAGATATCATTTAGAAATTTATTCAACTTATGAAGATCATAATGAAGATTTAGCTAAGTTGATGAATGAGTATTTTTATTTGAATGCTAAGATGACGAAACGTCGTCGAGGTTACATTGTCTACCTTAAAGAAGCAGCTAAAATCGGAGATTTTTTGCATGTAGTTGGAGCATTAAATGCTATGCTAAATTTTGAAGATTTACGAATCATGCGAGACATGCGTAATTCGGTTAATCGCTTGGTTAATTGTGATACAGCTAATATGAAAAAGACGGCTTCCGCTTCTGCAAAACAGGTAGAAGATATTCAGTTGATTCAAAAAGAAAAAGGAATCGACAGCTTACCAGAAAAGTTACAGATTTTAGCACGTTTTAGATTAGCTCATCCAGAATTAACTTTAAAAGAAGTAGCGGATCAAATTCCGGATGGACCTATTTCAAAATCTGGTGTCAATCATCGATTCAAAAAGTTACATGAATTGGCTGAAAATTTGAGAGATTAAAAAAAGAGGATTCGCACACGCAAATCCTCTTTTGATTATAATTTATGATTACTTCTTCTTATTAACCATAATTTCATCGATTAAACCGTATTCCTTAGCTTCTTCAGCAGTTAAGTAATTATCACGTTCGGTATCCTTTTGAATCTTTTCCAAAGGTTGACCAGTAGTTTCGTGTAAGATTTCGTTAATCTTCTTGCGACTCTTTAAAATTTCGTTAGCTGCAATTTGAATATCAGTTTGTTGACCTTGTGCTCCACCTAAAGGTTGGTGAATAAGTACAGTAGAGTTAGGTAATGCGAAACGCTTACCCTTAGTACCACTAGTCAAAAGAATAGAAGCCATTGAAGCAGCCATACCAATTGCAATAGTTGATACATCTGATTTAATGAAATTCATAGTATCCATAATTGCAAGACCAGAAGTAATTACACCACCTGGTGAATTAATGTAAAGTGAAATATCCTTAGTGTTATCTTGTGCATCAAGGAAAAGCAATTGAGCAATAATTGAGTTAGCCATTTGGTCGTTAATTTCGCCACTCAACATAATAATTCTATCTTTTAATAAGCGTGAGTAAATGTCATAAGCACGTTCACCACGAGCAGTTTGTTCAATAACTGTAGGTACTAGCATATATTTGCCTCCTAAATTTATTTCGTATTAATTAGCACTCTTTTAAGTACTGTGCTAATTAAATCACTTCGTAATAAAAGTGTCAAATAAAGAGATTTACTTGTATTCAAATTGTATTTTTGAGAATATTGTTTATATATTATAATAACTATGTAAAATATTGTTGTAATATTGTAGGAGGACAAGCTTGAAATATACAAATAAGATTTTAACTGCAACATCAGCTGTTGCAGTTAGTGTTGGTTTATTAATGGGTTATTCAAATCCTGTTTTTGCCGCTAATTCTAAGTCAACTACTAAAACAGACAAAGCTAAAGATAGTTCAACTGCTAAAAAGGGGCCAGTTCAAACCAGTACTTCTTACGATTTGATGGTTAAAGTAGGTAGTAATAAACATTACAATGTTTATAAGAGCATTAAGAATGGTAAGCCTGTTAAGAAGTTAGCAGATGCCAGTGACTATCAATATGCTCATATTCAATCTGATCAACGAATTAAAACTCACAACGGTACCTACTGGCGCATTTATGTTAATGGCCGTAAAGTAGGATATGTTAACCAAAACTGGTTTACTAGAAACACTATTGCTGTTCCTAAGACTGTAAGTTTAGTAAGAAATAGTCATTCTGATTTTGCTCCAGAAGATGCAGTTAGTTATGTAACTAACTATATGGGAACCGTTATTCCTACCCAAGATATTACAATTTCTGAAGATGCAATTGATTGTTCTGAACCAGGTACTTACAAGGTTAAGTATAGTTATGGTAGTGCTAAAGCTACTGTAAAAGTTACTGTAAGAAAGAGTACTAAAGAAGGCGTTGCTGATGCAGATAGTGTTTCAGCACAACCATTTAGTGGTGACCTAAAATCTTGGAAGACTTACTATGGTAGTTCATCTAACTACGTAACTAAGACTGACTTTGCTCCGGATAAAGCAAAGCACAGTTACACTACTGATAATGGTAATATGACCTTTAAGACTCGTTTCTTCCAACCAGTTTTACTTAGTGTTGCTAGAGACATTAAAGACGACGATTACATTAACCGTGTAGGTCATATTCCAGAAGGTATTGCTATGTCAGACGGCTGGCTTTACACTAGTTTACTCAGCAGTACTAAAATTTCTAATGGTCACATCATTGCTTATAATTTAAACCATTTGACTAATGCTTTTAATGGTCAATACTTGCTTGATATGTCTCAAAAGAAGTTCAATTCTTACGTTAAAAATATTAAGGTAAGTCCATATATTCCAATTGGTCACGGTCAAGCTATGGGCGCAACTGATAAGTATATTTATGTAGTTAACTATGATAATAAGACATCATATAAGAGCAATAGATCAGAAGAATTGCTTCAAATCCGTAAGAGCGATATGAGCATTAATAAGATTTGGACATTCAAATGCTGGAATGGTAGCGACTCAGAAGGCCGTTACTTCCACGATGGTGTTATTGTAAGTGATCACAAGATGTACACAACTCTTTACAACAAGCAAAAGAACCAAACTGAATACTGGGAATTCAACCGTAAAGGTGATAACTGGTACCCAACTATGGTAGGTGCAACTAAGACTGGTATTGTTTCAAATACTTATACTCAAGGTTTCACATACGATGCTAAGAATGACAACTTCTATCTTGCATTTAACGATGTAATTGCTAAAATTGCTCGTAATGGTGAAGTCAAGGATACTTATCAATTCCACACTGGTCGTGAAATTGAAGGTATCGCTGTTTCAAACAACAGACTTTACATGAATTTAGCTCAACGTGCTGAATTACTTGAAAGTACAGACAAGTTGACCAAATAATTTATTTCATAAAAAAAGTGTCTGGGAAAAAACTAATTCCTAAGACATGAAAAAAGAACGATGATTTCCT
>NZ_PCYT01000047.1:0-13478 GCF_002553735.1 Lactobacillus sp. UMNPBX17 | reverse complement strand
ATTCTATATTTTCTCTTTCTTGACTATAATGATACAATTCATCAAAATCTAAATTTGATTGCGATAATAACCACTCACGATAAATCGTTAAAATTCGAATTACTTTTTGCACATTAAAGATATACAGATAATTATAACCAAACCGCTTAGTTAAAGCTTTCAATGACTATTTTTATTAAGTTTTTTAACTAGGGATGCTGATTGTGTTGTAATCATTTTTATGTTTTTCTTTAGTTTGTCTGTAGCGATCTGTGTTGATGGTAATCTTTTATTAACTTTAATGTCATTTAGATCTTGCAACAATTTTATCTTAGTATGGTCATCCATATAATCAGCACTCAATATCTTTTTAACGGTATTTTTATGCTTTTGTTCACTAACGGTTTTACCTACCAATATACCTATGCCACAGAATACAGTAGATTTAATAATCTTTTTTACTAACATCATATTTATTCTCTTTACTTTATAAAACACTAGTAATTACATTATATTTGCTTATACCTAAAATATTACTTTAAACTATAATTATTACCAATCATTAAACTAATTATTACAAAAAGGAATGATTTAATGGCTAATTGGCGTACACTATTTCCAGCTCGAATTTTAAGTCGCGGCGAAATATACTATGACAATCTAATGATCAAGTCTTTTGATCTTGCACAAGATAACGAACATTTTGCTGCAACGATTCAAGGTGGAGTAGGCCAGTATTATAACGTTTCAGGTCGACTTCGTTTAGACGGTCGTGCTTCTGAATTAAAGTGCAATTGTCCATGGGCTAAGAAGGGCCATCGTTGTAAACATGAAGTAGCAGCACTTCTAGCAACAGAAAATGAACAAAAAACAAATAAAAAATATTCTACAACTCAAGGGACTCATTTTAGTGATTTACTTTCTGAAGACATAAAAGAAAGTATTATTAAAGCCCAGCCCGCAGTTAATCCACTAGACATTATTGGAGATAAACTCTGTAATAAGCAAGACTATCAAACTGCTATGCAACTAAAGCTGAATTTAACAGAAATTAGTTGTGATCATTTAGATAATAAAATGCGTTCTTATGAATATATTTGGCATTTAGAGCAGTACGATGGCAGCTGGGTAACATTGGATGTCCAATTTACACGTTGGCAAATCATTGCAATTGATTTTAATGCTTTTCATAAGCTTTCTGTAAATCAAGAGGTAATCAATGCTTTGACTTGGCTTAAATTTATTCCTGAATACCTTAAAGATGATCCTTTTGATATAACTAATGATGCTGCATTACAGCTTCTTTCACTATATTCCACTAAGCCTAAGGAAGATAATGATCCAATAGTTTTAAGGGCTCAAACCAACAATTATGGCTCTATGCTTAGTATTCAATTTAAATTGGGTAAAGGAAATCATCTTTATCAGCTTAAGGATCTGAATCGTTTAATCGATATGGTTCATGATCAACAACCGATAAAATTGGGCAAATTTTTCAACGAAGTAATTGATTCCGAAAAAATGGATACTAGTAGCAAGCGGTGGCTAGATTTTATTAAGAAGATTGTCGATGCTCGCAACTTAAATAAATGGGGATATTCTACTGAGACTCTTGATCGCATCGATGTCAGCGATTCAATTGCTGATGAAGTAAATGATTTATTGTACCAAGGATCAAAGCTATATTCTGGGACTCGTCTTGTAGGTTATACTACCGATAAACTGACAGCTAATATCCAAATTGAAGAAGAAAATGGCAGTGCTCATATTCTAGTAGAAGATTTTCCGACCTCAACACTAATAACAGGAAATGACAATTTTTATGGTTATTACAAAGGCGTATGGATTAAATATGAGGGCCTCACTCCTAAGTATTTAGCTCAGTTAGGCTTGCATCCCGGTGAAGAATTACGTTTTAGCAAGAAAAACGTTACTGAATTTACACGAAAAGTTTTGCCTAAATTAGAGCAATCTGATTATCTAGAGATATCTGGCGCTAATAAATTACGAGCTATTTTGCCACCTGAAGCAAATTTTACATTTAAATTCGACTATCAAGATAATAATGCCCTGTGCCAAGCCCTTGTTCAATATGGCAAAAATACATACTTACTAAATCGTAATTTTTCTCAAACTGAGCGCCGTGAAGCTAAAAGAGAAAATGAAATTGAACAACTAGTTAAACAATATTTTTCTGATTTCAAGAATAATGAATATCTGTTGTCTAATGATGATTTAGATCGCTTAGGCGAATTTCTTGATCATGGAATTGCCAAATTTAAAGAAATTGGCGAGGTGCAAATTACGCCAACGTTTAGATCTCTCCTAAAAAGTACCAATACCAAGATGGAATTAGGTGTGAGCGTTAACTTAACCAATGAACTAATTGATGTAGATATCTCCAGTCAAAAAATGAGTTGGGAAGATATTCAAGCTGCACTTAAAGCATATCAAGAAAAGCGGCGCTATTTTGTTTTATCTAATGGTCTACTTCAGCATACCCAGCAACCAACTATTGAGCAATTAGCTCAAACACTGCATGATTTAGATATCAGCTTTACAGATTTTATCCATGGAAAATTACAATTACCTGCTTATCGTGCCTTTTACTTTGCCAAAGAAATGAAAAAAGCTAATTCTTTACATTTCTCCAGTAATGAAGCTTTTAATCAATTAATTAATGATTTAAACAAAAACCAATTAAAACCAAGTAAGCTGCCTACTAAGCTAAAAAGTGTCTTACGTCCTTATCAAAAAGAAGGATTTAATTGGCTTAGTACATTAGTTAATTATAATTTTGGCGGAATTCTAGCCGATGAAATGGGCTTAGGTAAAACTCTACAGGTAATTGCTTTATTATTAACTAGGAAAAAGAAAAATAGCACTAGTTTAGTAGTAGCACCAGCATCGGTTATCTATAACTGGCAGAATGAAGCACAAAAATTTGCGCCTGAATTAAAAACTGCTGTACTAGGTGGAACTAAAAAAGAGCGAGCATTAATTCTCTCTAACGCTAATAATTACGATTTATTGATTACCTCATATCAATCTTTAAATCGTGACTTGGAATCTTATCAGGGACTTGTTTTCGATATCCAAATTCTTGACGAAGCACAAAATATCAAAAACCACCAATCAATTACAGCTCAATCAGCTAAAGTTATTAAGGCTCATCATAAGCTTGCCTTAACAGGTACACCAATCGAAAACAAATTAAGTGAATTATGGAGCATCTTTGATTATTTAATGCCTAATTTTTTAGGATCATATCTAAACTTTAAGAAGAAGTTTGAGATACCAATAATTAAAGAAGAAGACGAAAATGCCGAAAATCAATTAGTTGAAATGGTAACGCCATTTATTCTGCGCAGGCTAAAAAAGGATGTTTTAAACGATTTACCTGCAAAAGACGAAGAGATCGTTTACGTTACTATGGGTACTAAGCAAGCTGAACTTTATAAACTACAAACGCAAAAGTTAATAGCCGAATTAGCTCGTCAGGGGGATGCAGAATTCAAGCGTGCTCATTTTAAAATCTTTGCGCAAATTACTAAATTACGTGAAATTTGTTGTGATCCGCATTTATTGTATGAGAATTATCATGGTAACTCTGGCAAATTGATTATGACTATTAAGCTAATCAAAGCAAATATAGAAAATGGACATAAAATTCTCTTATTTTCACAGTTCACTTCAATGCTAGAGATAATTCAAAACAAGTTAGCTAAACTAAAGATTCCTATTTTTGTAATTACAGGAGTAACTGCTAAGAAAGAACGTCAGGAAAAAATTCGTCAGTTTAACACATTAGATAAACCTGGCATCTTTTTAATCTCTCTTAAAGCAGGGGGAACTGGCATTAATTTAACTAGTGCTGATGTAGTTATTCACTATGATCCGTGGTGGAATTTAGCTGCGGAAAATCAGGCAAGTGATCGTGCTCACCGTATGGGACAAAAACACACAGTTAAAATTTATAAAATGGTTACCCGTGACAGTATTGAAGAAAAAATTATTTCGTTACAACATAAAAAAGCAGACTTAGCCAAGATAATTTTAGATAATCATGATGTCGCACAAGCTACAATGAGTAAAGAAAATTTATTAAAGATTCTAAAATGATTTTGCACTTGCGAACTATTGTTTGCATAGGTATAATAAAAAACTAAATATAAAACCAACAAGTTATATACTTGCTGGTTTTATATTTAGTTTAATTTAGTGATGTTTTTTATAATACCAATAATATAATCCGAATGGCACCATATTTTCTTGGTGATGCTTTAGACGAATTATATTGCTTCGATGGCTCCAGTAGATTAAGACTACGAGCAGTCCACTGATAATGCTTAAGGCAAGATCGTGGAAGAACAATGAAGCTATAAAAATTAAAACTACTGAAATTAGGCTAGTTAATGAAACCATACTTGTAATAAACAAGATTGGGAAAAAGATGACTGCACAAATTAAAAAGAAGTGGATATTATAGCCTAATAAGAAACCGGCTGATGTAGCAACGGCTTTCCCACCTTTGAATTTTAAAAAGATTGGGAAGGCATGCCCTAAAATTGCAGCTAGGCCAAAAATCAGGCTAAGATAATGAGGTCCTAGATGAAATAGAACTGGTAATAATGTAGCTATGGTTCCCTTGAAAAAATCTACCAAGAAAACAATAATTCCAGCTAATGGACCTAATACTCTAAAAGTATTAGTAGTACCTATATTACCAGAGCCATATTTTCTTATATCTTTGTGAAAGAAGATTTTTCCCACTAATACACCCGTCGGAAAAGATCCGATCAAGTATGCTAAAATAAACAACGATGCAAATTTTAATGCAAACATATTCAACAACTCCTATTAATCTATCGCTATTTTAGCAAAGATTATTCCTTAAATATACGGTGTTGGTGAATTATTGAGTAAATGGGGGATTTTTTAGTGGCAAAAGCTAATACTTATGATGATTCTTCAATTCAAATATTACATGGACTAGAAGCTGTTCGTAAACGACCAGGTATGTATATTGGTTCAACAGATATACATGGTCTTAATCAACTAGTTTACGAAATAGTCGATAACTCTGTTGACGAAGCCATGGCCGGCTTTGGTAAAGAAATTGATGTAACTATCCATAAAGATAATAGTGTAACTGTAAGAGACTTTGGACGTGGGATGCCTACAGGAATGCATAAGTCAGGAAAGCCAACTATTGAAGTTATTCTGACTGTACTCCATGCAGGTGGTAAATTTACTGAACAAAACTATAAAACATCAGGTGGACTTCATGGTGTAGGTTCATCCGTAGTAAATGCACTTTCAAGTTATATGAAAGTACGTGTTGTTCGAGATGGAAAGGCATACGAAGAAGAGTTTGAAAAGGGTGGACATCCTATTGGAACTCTTAAGTGTTTAGGCAAAACTAAAGATCCTACTGGTACTACAATTACTTTTAAACCAGATGCTATGATCTTTTCAACAACTAAGTATAAGTATGAGACTATTCAGGAACGTATTCGTGAGTCTGCCTTTTTGCTTAAAGGTGTTAAGTTTGTTTTAACTGATGAGCGAGAACCTGAACATCATGATGTATTTCAATATGATGATGGAATTAAATCTTTTGTTTCTTATCTAAATGAAGGTAAGGGAACTATTAGTGATGTTTTCTATTTTGAAGGAAAACAAGATGGCATGGAAATTGAATTTTCCGGTCAATATAGTGATGGATATTCAGAAAATTTAGTGTCTTTTGTTAATAATGTTCGTACTGGTGATGGTGGTACTCATGAATCTGGTGCTCGCAGCGGATTTACACGTGCTTTCAACGATTATGCTAAAAAGCAGGGACTACTTGGTAAAAAAGATAAAAATATCGATGGTTCAGATTATCGAGAAGGTTTAAGCGCTGTTTTATCAGTGAAAATTCCAGAAGAATTACTTGAATTTGAAGGTCAAACTAAAGGTAAATTAGGTACCCCACAAGCACGTTCAGCAGTTGATTCACTCGTCTACGAAAAGATGTCTTACTATTTGATGGAAAATGGTGAATTAGCTCAAGAATTGGTGAAGAAGGCACAACGAGCTAGGGATGCACGTGAAGCTGCTAAAAAGGCTAGAGACGAAAGCAGAAACGGCAAGAAAAGACGCAAAAAAGAAGTTCTTTCTGGTAAGCTTACCCCTGCTCAATCACGTAATCCTAAAAAGAATGAATTATTCTTAGTCGAAGGTGACTCTGCCGGTGGTTCAGCAAAACAAGGCCGTGACAGACGCTTCCAAGCAATTTTGCCTTTACGTGGTAAAGTTTTAAATACTCAAAAAGCTAAATTACAAGATATCTTTAAAAACGAAGAAATCAACACTATGATTTATACCATTGGTGCAGGTGTAGGTGCTGAATTTGATGTTGATGATTCAAATTATGACAAAGTTATTATCATGACTGACGCCGATGACGACGGTGCTCATATTCAGATTTTGCTTTTAACCTTTTTCTACCGCTATATGCGTCCAATGATTGAAAAGGGAAAGGTATATATTGCTCTTCCACCTCTTTATCGTTTACAAAAGGGACGTGGCAAGAAAGCAGAAATTCAGTATGCCTGGACAGATGAAGAGCTTGCTAAAGATGAAAAGACTATGAAACGTGGCTATTCATTACAGCGTTTCAAAGGATTGGGTGAAATGAATGCTGAACAACTTTGGCAAACAACCATGAATCCTGAATCCAGAATGCTAATTCGAGTAAAAATTGATGATGCTGCTCTTGCTGAACGACGAGTAACTACCTTAATGGGTGATAAAGTCGCTGCTAGAAGAAAATGGATTGAAGAAAACGTTAAATTTAGAATGGGCGAAGATAGCTCAATCTTAGAATCAGAAGATGATTAAAGAAGGTTTTTAATTAATGACCACAAAAGAACGAATTCGTGAAATGCCGCTTGAACAAGTTATGGGCGAGCGTTTTGGGCGATATTCCAAATATATTATTCAAGAACGGGCTTTACCTGACATTCGTGATGGATTAAAGCCTGTTCAGCGACGCATTCTTTATGCAATGTATCAAGATGGAAATACCTATGATAAGCCATTTAAAAAGGCCGCAAAGGCTGTTGGTAACATTATGGGTAATTTTCACCCACATGGTGACAGTTCTATCTACGGTGCTTTAGTTCACTTATCCCAAGATTGGAAGATGCGTGAACCATTAGTAGAAATGCATGGAAATAACGGGTCAATGGACGGTGATGGTCCTGCGGCTATGCGTTATACTGAATCTCGCTTAAACAAAATATCAAACATGCTTTTGCAAGATATTGATAAGCAAACAGTTAAAATGGTTCTTAATTTCGACGATACTGAATATGAGCCAACTGTTTTGCCAGCCCGTTTTCCTAATTTATTAGTCAATGGGTCAACGGGTATTTCTGCGGGGTATGCTACTGAGATTCCTCCACATAACCTTGGTGAAGTAATTGATGCTACTATTTATTTGCTAAAACATCCTGATGCTTCATTAGAAGATCTAATGAATTTTGTGAAAGGCCCCGATTTTCCTACTGGTGCTATTGTTATGGGAACTAAAGGCATCAAGGAAGCATATAAAACTGGTAGAGGTCGTATTCAAGTTAGAGCTAAAACCAGTATTCAAGAAATTCGTGGACACCGTCAAGAAATTGTAGCAACAGAAATTCCATTTGATGTTAACAAGGCTCTTTTAGTCAAAAAGATTGACGAGATTCGATTAAATAAAGAAATTGATGGTATTGCTGAAGTACGTGATGAAACTGACCGTCATGGTCTGTCTATCGTTATCGAACTAAAAAAAGATGCAGATGCTCAAAACATTTTAAACTATTTATTTAAGAATACTGATTTACAGGTTTCTTATAACTTCAATATGGTTGCAATTGATCATATGACTCCTGTTCAAGTAGGCTTAAAGCGTATCTTATCATCCTACTTAGAACACGAAGAAGACGTTGTAACTAAGCGAACCAAATTTGATTTAAATAAAGCTGAAGCACGTCTAGAAATCATTCAAGGTTTGATTCATGCGATGGATATTCTTGATCAAGTTATTAAGACCATCCGTGCTTCAAAAAACAAGGCTGACGCTAAAAAGAACTTGGTTGCCAAATATAAATTTACTGACAATCAAGCCGAGGCAATTGTTTCTTTACAACTTTATAGATTAACTAATACTGATGTTAATGCATTGATTGCCGAACAAACTAAGCTCAATAAACTTGCAGAAAAATACCGTAAACTTTTGTCAGACCGAAAGACCTTAGAAAAAGAAATTATTAAAGAACTATCAGCTGTAAAAAAGGAATTTGCTAGTCCTCGTCGTACTGAGATTTCTGAAGAAAGTGCTAAAGTTAAAATTGATGAAAAAGCATTAGTTGCTGATGAACAAGTACGTGTATTAATCAGTCGTGATGGTTACTTAAAGCGTTCTTCACTTAGATCATACCAATCTACTGATGATGCCGATAATGGCTTACCAGATGGAGATAAAGTAATTTATGAAAATACGTTATCCACTTTATCTAATCTTTATCTATTTACTAATCATGGTAATGTTATCTACCGACCAGTTCATGAGTTAGTAGAAACTAAATGGAAAGAAACTGGGCAACACCTTTCTCAAGAAATTGGATTAGACAGTGATGAACAAATTATTCGTGTCTTTGTATTCGATAATTTAAACGTAACTAAAAACTTTGTTCTAGCTACCAATGATGGTTATATCAAACAACTTGAATTGACTAACTTGCAACCAACTAGAACTTATAAATCACGTGCTATGACAGCTATCAAATTAAAGAATAAAGATAGCTTATTGATTGGGGTAGATCTAATTAATCCTAATGATAAAAAGGAAATCACATTATTTACTCATCGAGCATATGCAATTAGATATGACATCAGTGAAATTCCAACGTCAGGTTCTAAAGCGGTAGGGGTTAAGTCAGCTAACCTTAAAGATGACGATTATATAGTCGGCTATGTTTTAGTTGACAGTCAGTATCTCGATTTAATGCATGTTGGTTTAATTACTCAACGGGGTGCATTTAAGCAATTTAAGCTTTCTTTAGTTAATAAGGTATCTCGTGCCAAACGTGGGGTATTAGTTTTACGCGAACTAAAGACTAAACCACATAGAATTGTAGCTTTAATGCCTTACGCTCAAGATCATATCCTACATGTTACTACCTCTAGTGACCGTCACATTGAAATTAAGACTAATGAATATCCATTAGGTGATCGTTATTCAAACGGTTCATTTGTTATCGATACAACGGTAGATGGTACACCAACAGATATTGAATTAGGTCGTCCAATTAGTAGTCAGAATTAATATCATGCTTATTATTTAATAACATTTTATAAAAAGAAAATAGTGCTGAGACATTTGTTTTGACACTATTTCTTTTTGGATAGATAATAAATTATGTTATGGGACATGACTTATCATAAAATAAAATTTCGAGAAAGAAGATAATTGTTATGCCTAAAACTGATACAATATTGTCGGCTAAATTATTACGTTATTTTTTACAACTAATTGATACAATGAACTACACCCAAGCAGCTCAAATTTTGGGAATTACCCAACCAGCATTAACTCAACAAGTTAAAAAGCTTGAGCATGCTATTGGTGCGCCCTTATTTGGTCAAATGGGTAAGAAGCTATATTTAACCGAAGCAGGGAAAGAAATGGAAACTGCTGCAGTTGAATTGCTTAATACTATCAATGGAGTTGTAAGTGATATTCAAGAATATACTCAAGCAGATAAAGGTCATATCTCTGTAGGGATCTTGGATTCACTTCAATCAGATCTTTTCCATAAATTCTTAGGTGAATTTAATAAGAAATATCCTGATGTAACCTTTACTATCAATTATTTTGATCGTAAAGAGCTATGGCGTAGGTTGGATACCAACCAAGTTGATATGGCGATTATGTATTTACCTGACAATACGAAGAAGGAAGATACTAATTTACGTCACCAGTATAATTACGAACACTTCTATGATGATCGATTAGTAGTTTTAACTCATAAAACAACTGTTGAAGCTGAAGAAACTTGTCCAGTTTCACGCTTTATAAATAGAAAATGGGTCGCATATCCTGACAATTTCTATTTGACACCTTTAATGCATGAATACTTCGGTAAAAAGAATAAGCCGATTATTCCTATTAAAATTGGATCTACAAAAGAATTAATCAAAATGGCTGAGAATTCAGATTACGATACCTTTATTACTCAATCCTATTATGACGCCCATCGTGATGAAATTGACTCAACCAATTTGACTCCAATTTATTTGAAGGAAGATCATGGATTTCATATTTCCTACGTTTATCGTAAAGGCAAGCTTGAAATACCTAGAATGCAAAATCTCTTAAAAGAATGGGAAAAGTTCTTGGACAAGCATCAGAATTTTAGTAAACTATTAGTAGATCAAATAAAAAGTTAGAAAAAGAGGCAATTTATTCAATGGAAAAAGAATTTGTTTTCGGACACCAAAATCCAGATACTGATGCTATTGGTACTGCCATTGCATTTTCATACTTACAAAATAAATTAGGCTATAACACTGAAGCTGTAGCTTTGGGTGAGCCTAATGATGAAACTGCATATGCCCTTAAGAAGTTTGGTTTTGAAGCTCCTCGTGTTATCAAAGAAGCTGCTCCAGAAGTTAAGGCTGTAATGTTAGTTGACCACAATGAACCTCAACAAAGTGTCTCAGATATCGATAAAGTTAAGGTTACTCATGTTGTTGATCACCACAGAATTATGAACTTCAATACTGCAGATCCTTTATACTATCGTGCTGAACCAATGGGTTGTACTTCAACCATCGTTTGGAAGATGTTTAACGAAAATGGTATTGAAATTCCTGAAAAACTTGCTGGATTAATGCTTTCAGCTATTATTTCAGATACTTTACTTCTTAAATCACCAACTACTACTGATGATGATAAAAAGGCTGTTGAAGCATTAGCAAAAATTGCCAACGTTGACTACAAAGAATATGGTTTAGCAATGCTTAAAGCAGGTACTAACATTAGTAATAAATCAGAGGAAGAATTAATTGATTTAGATGCTAAGAGCTTTGCTTTAAACGGCCACAACGTACGTGTAGCACAAATCAATGTAGTTGACCTACCTGAAGCTTTGGAACGTAAGGATGCCTTTTTAAAGGCTATGGAATCAGCATCAAATGATAATGGTTATGACATGTTTATGCTTTTAATCACTAACATTCTTGATTCAGATTCTGAAGCTTTAGTAGTTGGTTCTAATGAAACTAAAGAATTGTTTGAAAAAGCTTTTGATAAGAAGCTTAATGATTCAGAAGTTAAGTTGCCTGGTGTTGTATCACGTAAGAAACAAGTAGTTCCACCATTAACAGAAGCTTTTGAAGGCTAATTTTTAGGTTCTACTAAAAATGACTAGGGAACATATCCCTAGTCATTTTTTTATCTTAAATTTAAAGGAGATAATAATATATGTCATACCCACAACTAGATTTAGAAAATATTACAGGTCCTCGTGCTACTATTAAGACTAATCACGGTGATATTAAGATTCAATTATTCCCAAAACAAGCTCCAATGACCGTTGAAAATTTTGTTCGATTGGCAAAAAAGGGATACTACGATGGTACTATTTTTCATCGTGTAATTAGTGATTTCATGATTCAAGGTGGTGACCCTGAAGGAAATAGTACTGGAGGCACTAGTATTTGGGGCCATCCTTTTGAAGATGAATTCTCACGTGATTTATTCAATCTTCGTGGTGCATTATCAATGGCAAATTCAGGTCCTAATACCAATGGCAGTCAATTCTTTATCGTCCAGAATAAGAACATGCCTAAGCGTTACATCAAGCAAATGGAGCCAGCTGGTTATCCTAAAGAAATTATTCATGCTTATAAGCAAGGAGGAACCCCATGGTTAGATGGTCGTCATACTGTTTTTGGTCAAGTAATTGATGGCATGGATGTAGTCGATGAAATTGCCAAGGTAAAGAAAAATAAAATGGATAAGCCTCTAGAAGATGTAGTTATAAATAATATAGAAATTTAAGACTAAAAAAAGAAGTTGCGCTCGCAACTTCTTTTTAATTCATTTCTTTTAAAAGTACGATGAGTGACTTACATACTCGTTCAGCTTGATCGTCTGGTAATTTTCTTAACTCATTAGTAACTTTTTGAATGAAAATTGGCGTATTGTTAACATGATTTTCTAGCTTAATATTTTTAGCAGAATAAGCATTATTAATAATATCTGGTGTACTAGTGTTCAAAGCCCGAGCTATTGAATCAAGCTTCTGAATACTAATGTTTTGATCTTTAGTTCTTTCTAAGCGTGAAATAAAATTAACTGAAAGATCGCTAAGTTCAGCTAAGTCCTCCTGTGTAAGTTTTTGTTCACGTCTTCTACGAGAAATTTCTTCTCCTAAATTAATATTCACAAAGCATTCGATCCTTTCAAGTTACTTATACCTTTATAGTTATAGACTATAAAAGTTTCAGGATAAAATGAATAAACTATTTTACAGTCTCTTATCCCGTGATTCCACTTAGGTAATTCTAACTCAAAAACCCTATAAAATTAAGTAATTTGAAAGATAATCTTAAGAAATTATATTTTTGTTCTATATAAAGTTTATAATGTAAACTGATTATAAATTAAGAGGGGAATTAATGAAGAAATGAATTTAAAAGAGATTTTTAATAAATATGAGCGTCCTGCAGAATCTAGACAATTAGCATGCGCTCTTACTTTTTGTGGAGGATTTGTGGATGCCTATACATATATTCAAAGGGGACATACATTATCTGCTGGACAAACTGGAAACATTATTTTCTTCAGTTCAGCTTTAGCTGACCATAATATAGCTGGCATGATTAACCGTTCAAGTACATTTATCGCTTTTTCTTTAGGATTGCTCGTAGTAGGTCTTTTCCATAAGTACGTTAAAGGATATTATTGGAGAGTATTTTGTTTGTTTCCAATTTTGGCTATTTGCTTAATTGTTGGTTTTTTGCCGCGTAGTGTTCCTAATTATTATATTGTGCCGGCAATTGCGTTTGGACTAGCCATTCAAAATGCATCATTCAGCAAAATTGAAGGAATGGGATATAATAATGCATTTACAACTGGAAATCTAAAGAAATCAGTTGTTGCTTGGAGCGCATTTTTCTTTGGTGAAGATAAAAGCCAACATACAGCTGCAGTAAATTATATGTTATTAGTAATTTCATTTGGAGTTGGTGCAATTGTTTCAGCAATTCTTCAAAAGTTTTTTGTTTTAAAAACAATATGGATAGCTGTAATCTTATTAGCACTTATAAACATGATTTATCTTAATGCTTTGAAAAATAATAAAAAAGTAGACATGCTAAAATAAGTAATTATATAGCAATAAAGAAGTATAAAAGAGAGCAATTAATTCTTACTTGTATCTGCGCATAATTCATAT
>NZ_PCYT01000046.1:0-13574 GCF_002553735.1 Lactobacillus sp. UMNPBX17 | reverse complement strand
AATGATCTAAAAGCTTAAACTATCAATTTGTCAATGTCTTAACTTAATGACATTGGCAAAACTGCGTTGGAGTTTTTGTTTGCTCAAAAATTTTGTTATAAATTGAACAAAGTAGAATATATTTTTTATATTTTCCAAAAAATAGACATAATATTGATATTTATCAAAATATGATTTTGACAGTTTTACATCTCGAAAAAATGATTGCAATTATTACCTATATAACAATATATTTGATTGACTTTGCTGTTTAATTGAATTTTTGAAAATCATTTGACTGGCTATTCTAATAAGCTATACTATTAAGTGAAAATTCACTTGTGAAAAGTATAACTAATATTTAGGGGATGTAGTTAATGAGAAAAGTTTTGGCGGTCAATTCGGGGAGTTCGTCATTCAAGTTTAAATTATTTTCATTGCCTGATGAAAAGGTAGTAGCACGAGGAATGGCCGATCGTGTAGGTCTGGCAGATTCTACCTTTACAATTGTGTTAGCTAATGGGGAGTCACATAAAAAGCAAATTGCTATTCCAGATCAAGAAGCTGCGGTAAATTTATTGATTAATGACTTGAAGAAATATCATGCTGTCGAGAAATTGCATGAGATTGTTGGGGTAGGACACCGTGTGGTAAATGGCGGTGAATATTTTAAAGATTCAGCCATTATTAACAAGGATAATTTACAAAAGATTTGGGATTTAGCTGGTTTTGCACCTTTGCACAATCCTGCCGAAGCTAAGGGAATTGAAGCCTTTATGCATGTCTTGCCAGATGTGCCGCAGGTAGCCGTGTTTGATACCTCTTTCCACCAAACATTAGATCCTGTGCATTATCTGTATTCTATTCCTTATGATTATTACAAAAAGTATGGTGCGCGGAAATACGGTGCTCATGGCACCTCCGTGCATTACACTACCTTGGAAGCAGCTAAGATGATGCAACGCGATGTGAAGGACTTAAAGCTAATTATTTGTCACTTAGGCTCCGGTTCTTCGATTACCGCTGTTAAAAATGGCAAGTCTTATGATACTTCAATGGGCTTTAGTCCCTTGTCCGGAGTAACTATGGGTACGCGGTCAGGCGATATTGACCCATCTCTTGTGCAACACTTAATGCATAAAACCGGAGATTCAATTGATGAGATGATTGATATTTTGAATAAAAAGTCTGGTTTAATTGGACTCTCTGGTATTTCTTCAGATATGCGTGACTTGAAATATAACGATGATCCGCGAGCTGTTTTGGCACGCAAGATCTTTATCAATCGTGTTGTGCGTTATATTGGTTCATATCTTGCTGAAATGGGCGGCGCCGATGGAATAGTCTTGACCGCAGGCGTTGGTGAAGGCGACGTAGAAGTGCGCAAGCAGATAATGGATGCCTTTAGGTATATGGGTGTAAAACCTGACTATGAGGCTAATAAGAGCAATGGCCGGAAGTTTATCACTAAGCCGGATTCCAAGATTCAAGTGATGATCATCCCAACTAATGAAGAGTTGATGATTGCCCGTGATGTTGTCCGTTTAACTAAATGTTGCTAATAAGCATAAGCAGAAGTTATTCCGCAGAATAAAAAATAGATATTTTTCTTTAGGTCTGAAACGTACTTAAATAAGTAGTGAAGAGATCGTTTTAGAAAGGAAAATATCATGTCAATTAAAGAAGATGCACAAAGAATTCATGCTAACTTATTAGAAAAAACGGATCCAGAAGCCTTAGAACGGATTAATCATTTTGCTTTTGATGAAGTACAAGCTGCGGTTGATTTGCCCGATAGAACTAAGATGTTGTCAACGCTGGCTTATTTGTTAGGGATGCAAGGGATTGACGAGTATAAGGTCATGCTTCCCGTTGCTCTTGATAACGGGGTTAGTCCAGTTGAAGCTAAAGAAGTTTTGTATCAAGCTGTTGACTATTTAGGATTAGGTCGTGTTTTTCCATTTTTCAAAGCAACTAACGATATTTTGACTGCAAGAGGAGTAGATTTGCCGCTACCAGGTCAGTCAACCACAACGATGAAAAATCGCCTAGAAAAAGGTGAAGAGACGCAAATTCGTTTATTTGGTCCGCAAATGAAGGATTTTGCCAAGAAGGGTACCATCAACAAGTGGCTTGTAGATAATTGTTTTGGTGATTACTACACCAGAAAAGGTTTAGACGATCGTGACCGCGAAATGATTACATTTTGCTACATTGCTGCACAAGGTGGCTGTGAACCACAATTATTATCACATGCGCAAACTAATATTAGATTGGGCAACGACAAGGAATTCTTAATGAAGCTCATTGAACAAAATGTGCCATTCATTGGATATCCTCGTTCACTTAATGCAGTGAGAATCGTTAACCAAGCTGATGAAGCAGTTAACGGCAAAGATTAGAAAATTAATAAATTAAGCCCTTTCATTTAACAGCTTAAGCTAATAGAACTAGAATAGAAGATGTAGATGAAAGGAAGCTTATAATTATGGCAGATGCAAAAGAAATTGAACAAACAGCAATGATTGATCGTGAAATGGACCAAGTATTTGATTGGGCAAAGGGTAACTCAATGCCTATTCGTGACGCTATTTGGGACCACGAAATGGAAGCAAACAACCATGACACCATGAAGACTGAAGCAGCCTGTGAATGGATGCTCAAGGCCGATGATGACAAGATCAAGGATTACTGCGAAAAAAACTTAAAGAAGTAACTAAAATATTCTACTAGTCTTAATAATTTCGTCTGCTTTAAATTGACCAAATTTTAATTTGGTCAATTTTTTTGTATATTTCTTGCAAACGGCATATGAATTATCAATAATTATCAATAATTGTCTTATTAATGAAATGGGTGATAAAAATGAGACTGAAATTGGAACATTCTGCTGGTGCAGTTATTTACCGTAGACGTGAGGATGGTCAATTAGAGTTTTTAATTGTTCAAAGCGTGATTAATGACAATTGGGGCTTTCCTAAGGGACACTTAGAAAATTATGAGGATGCTGAAACTGCAGCTAAGCGAGAAGTATTTGAGGAAGTAGGGTTAAAGCCAGAATTTGATTTTAATTTTGTTCAAAAAACGCGATATGCATTAGCTGCAGGTAAAGAAAAAATGGTTACCTACTTTTTAGCTAAATATGTTGCAGGACAAGAGGTAGTTACGCAAAAAGAAGAGATCAAGGGCGATAAGTGGATAACACGTGCTGAAGCTGAAAAGTATCTCACTGTTTATGATAAGATGCGAGTGCTTGAAGCTGCACAAGACTATATTGAAAAAAGTAATTAAAGATCTACATAACAAAAAGACGAGAGCAATTAACTCTCGTCTTTTTAGTAGATGATTCTATGTGTTTGTTTATGGTTACCAATATCAAGTAAAATTAATTCAATTTGTTCAGTGTATTCGTTAAAACGATAGTATAGTAACCAGTCATCGTTATACTGTCTATCTATATGCATTTCTCGTACACCTTTGTCTAAAGGATGATCTTTATGCTTTTTTAAAAATTTTTGATCGTTCGTCACGATTGCTTTGACGCATTTTTTTACTTTATCCATTGGATAATGTTTTCTATTATATTTTTTGGCAGATCGAATGAATAGTGGGGTATACTTAATCTTCATCATTCAAAGCCTTATCGAATCCTTGATTAAATTCTTCTAATGAATTAAATTCACCAGCGAATTCACCTCGATCAGCTTCCGCAATAGCAGCATCTAATTCAGTAGTTGGTTTTAATGATAGAGGGATACTTTTAGTATGTTGAACCTCTTTTAAATACATTTTTATTCCTGTACTCAAATCTAAACCATAATATTTAAAAATAGCAGCAACTTCTTTTTTATCTTTTTCTGGCATTTTAAAATTTACTTGACTTAATTTTTCTTTATTTGAAATCATAATATCAGCTCCTTATATCTATTTTATTATAAATTAAAGAAACTATAAATAAAATAAATATAAGATATATAGCTAATTAATAGAAATGCAAGATTATACCAAAAAAGACGAGAGTAACAACTCTCGTCTTTTAGTCATTAAGAAAATGTGTTTTTAATTATATGAGGTAATATTATTTTCCCTAATTATTAGCTTAATTCCTTGATAATAGCTTCCAAGGTCTTCTTAGCTTCATCTTGAATTGGAGTTTCTGGGTGTTCTTCATCGTACTTGTTAAGCCAGTTCAAACGATCTTGCATTCTCTTAGCCAAGGTCTTTTGGTATTCTGGGTCTTCAAGGTGAACTTCGTAGCCTTCAATTGGTAAGTAGCTTACACCCTTGAAGTTACCGAATGGCTTGAAGTCGCTATCCTTAATGTTGCCGTTAGCCAAGTCTTCGATTAACTTCTTAGTAACTTCCTTTGGAATGTCCTTGCCCATGAAGGCATCCGTGTTCAAGCTGTAGCAGCTTGCTCCACGCTTAGTGAACAATTCCTTGAAGTCTGTGTAGTCGCCTGATACAGGGTATGCACGGAATGGGTCTGCGAATGGTTCGATAACCAAGGTGTTCATGTCGAAGCCCTTAGGCAAGTTTTCAGCACTAGTTCTCTTGGTTGCTAAAGTACAGCCCATAGTAGTTGCCAAAACTGGGTCGTCAATCTTGATGATTGGAGGCAATGAACCATCCTTCATAATCCAGAACAAAGCGGTAATTGGTGACTTTTCAAAGTCTACACGGTGAGGACTAGTGTAACGGGTCTTGATAACACGACCGTTGTTGTTACGTAAGTCTTCAGTAACGATAACTTTCTTACCGTTTGAGTCTAACGTTACGTCACAGTTCATAATAGTAGTGTAGTACTTAGTTTCGTGGTGACCTGCTGGGTAGTCGTGGGTCTTGTCGAAGTATGAAGGTTCAAGTGCTACAGATGAACCGTCTTCACGTGAAATGATGAATGCATCGTCGTGCAAAACGGTGATATCATATTTACCATCGTACATTTCGTGAGTCAAAGTTGACTTACCAGAACCTGACAAGCCGTAGAATGCGAAGGTCTTGTCGTCTTTATCGTCAAAGTGGAATGACTTTTCACCACCGTGACATGCAGTGTAGCCGTGACGGTGAGCAATAGCCCAAGCTAAGGTTAAGGTACCCTTCTTAAGTTCACCGAAGTAGCGAAGGTTGAAGACAGCAGCACAGTTATGTGGAGCGTCGAATACGCCTAAACCCTTTGGATAGTCTTCGTCTTGAACATTAGGATCGAAGTAGAAGTAAATATCAGGTTCATCATAGAACTTAGACTTTGCGTACATCTTTTCAGCTTCATCATCGAAGAAGTGGAAGTTCAAAATGTATGAAAGCAGGTTGAAGGCTTGATCTTCTGGCATCATGATGTGAGCCTTAACAGTAAATGATGGGTCAAGACCTACCAAAACAGTAGCCTTTAAGTATTTTTGTTCGTGGCCCTTGTAGATATCTTCACGCAAGTTACCGTTCAATGCTTCAGCATCTTCGTTAGGATTGTCAACGAAGTGACGTGCACTGGCAGTTCTACCTAAGATCTTACCGTGGTTGTAAACCAATTGGGTTGCACCATGTGGCAAGCCTAATTCTTTAGTGTGTAAGATGGGCAAGTCAGTAACAATAACGCCTGATTGCTTCTTTGCTAAATTATAAGCTTCAGCAACACTAGTTACTTCGTGTACGTTGTTGCCGTAAAATGCACTTTCGATAGTTGCACGAGTGCGACTAAACATTGGATTTGCTTTTCTAAGTTCGTCTTGAGAATAACGTTCTTTTGTACTCATATTAAGTTTTTGTCCTCTCTAGGAAGCTATTAATTAAAACGCTTTCATTAACTTACAGTTATTATACTAACATACTTGACTGGGTATAACCACCTAAATATTAAAATATAAGGTTTATGAAATACGAAAACATATACATAAAATAAAAAAACGCAAAGAAGACTAAGAATAAAATAGATGATATAATATAGAACATACGTACGAAAAAAGGAAACATAAAAATGGATTCTAATCAGCTTTTTAAATATGTTTATGCTAAATATGGCTTGAAGTTTGAACCAATTGTGTCAGGTTCAACGGATACTTATGTATTAATGTCTCCACTTGATAGTGGTTATTTTGCTATGCTTTCTCGAATTAATGGTGAAAATTCAAGCAAGAGCAGTATTGCGGTTTTAGATTTAAAATGTGGTGACTTTGCTCCAACGATTCGTGATTTGCCTGGTTTTACTGATCCGGTTCGCATCAAGGGAGCAGAATGGGTAGGCGTAGTTTTGACTAATAATCGCGATGAGCAAGCGATTAAGAAGGCGCTAGATTATGCATTTAAATTAGCGATGAATGGTCAAGATACAAATGTCGCTAAGAGCCAATATTTTTATATTCCAGGAGAAAAAACAGAGGAAAAATATCAAGCGCAGCCAATAAAGCAGCGGTTGCCGCGTAGACAAGTTAACGATGTGATTCCCGATAAGATCAGACAAATGCGGGAATTATATGATTACAGTATTCTTCCTAGCACCGGTCGGCAGAAGAATTTTTATATTCAAGGGCAGTTTATGGCTGATTACGAAGATGAATATAAAAAATATTTTGCTTTCAAGCGTTTCTTTCCTACTTATCATGATATGAATGTGGGACAATTGCGTAGTTACTTTACCTGGAGGACTAAGATTCGCAAGGGGGATTACCATCGCACTAGTACATCTTATGCATATGTATATTTGTATGAGCTGTTTAATAATATTGGCGTGGATAATCCACAGGATGGCTACGATAAACTGATTGCTTTTAAAAAGAATTATGTGGATAATTTCGATTTAGGAATTCAAACATATTTGGCAGATTGGATAAAGGATTACGTGCTTTATTATGGCTTACGAAAAGAAAAAATAGCTGAGCATTTTGCCAAAGATATTGAGCAAGATCATGATGATGAAATATTGCATTATCCGCAAAAATATACGGCAGAAGAGTTAGCGGAAGTTTTTGCAAAAAAGACGACATACTGGAAATCTTCAAAAGTAATTGCAAAGAATAAAGAGGTTTTTGTTCAAGTTTTAAAATGTGTTTGGCAAGAGGTGTTAGATGCTAAAAAATATGGCATAGCTTATTACAGCAGCTTTGTAGCTAAGCCGAAGGTCGTTGAGCAGCCCGTTTTTAAGCTCGCAGTTTTCTACAGAAAAGCAAAAAAGCCAATGACGGTTAAGGTTGATGCTGTGAGAAAGTATTATTACAAAAAGGGTTGGTGGTACATTCATCAAGAAGAAGCTGTGCCAAGACAGCGAACGAACTTGAATACTTTTTTGCATGAAGTAGATCGTTTAGTACGCGAGAAGCTGAATTTAGGACGCGCAATCAAGCCGCGTTTTATTGATCAAGCCGTGTTAAAGGCGATTACGGCTGGAATTGCTGCTTATCAACAGCAAAAAAAACAGGCAAAGATTGATCAGATTAAAATTGATTTTTCTGATTTAGACAAGATTCGGGCCAATGCTTCTGTCACGCGTGATAGTCTGTTAACCGATGAGGAAAAGCAGCTTGAGCAAGAGGAACAAGAGCAAGTGCAAAAGCAGGAGCAAGAAGTAGAAGTTTCAGTAGATCAAGATGACTACAGTTTAGACAAAGACGAAATGTTTTTACTAATGGCTTTATTGCAAGGGAAGCCGTGGCAAGATTATGTGCAAAAACACCATCTAATGGTTTCGATTTTAGCTGATAATATTAATGAAAAATTGCTGGATGAGATTGGCGATAGTGTGATCGAATTTAATGAACAAGATCAGCCACAAATAATTGAAGATTATGCGGATGATTTACAAGAAATGTTTTTAAAGGGATGATAAAATGCCAGAAAAAAGAAGAGTACCAAAAAGAATTGCACAAACTGTATTAAATTCACTAAAAGGTGGGGTAGTGCCGCGGATTGGTTTGCCTTATATTACAGTCGGCCGTAAAGAAGAAATTGAAGCCCTGCTTCATGATGTTGATATTATTCAAGATGGCGGTGCAAGTTTTCGTTTTATCGTTGGACGTTACGGTTCAGGCAAAAGCTTTTTACTGCAGACAATTCGTAATTATGTAATGGACAAAAATTTCGTTGTGGTTGATGGCGATTTGTCTCCAGAGCGTCGCTTGCAAGGTTCTAAAGGACAAGGACTAGCAACTTACCGTGAATTAATCCAAAATCTTTCTACCAAAACTCGTCCTGAAGGTGGGGCCTTAACCTTAATTCTTGATCGTTGGATTAATTCTGTGCAAAGCCAGGTAGCCCAAAGTGGTATTGCCAATGATGATCCCAAGTTTGAAGCCGAAGTAGATAAGAAAATCTATGCAGTAATTTCATCATTAAATGAATTAGTACATGGTTTTGATTTTGCTAAATTGCTTAATATGTATTATCACGCTTATATGTCTAATGACGATGAAACTAAAGCTAAAGTACTTAAGTGGTTTAGAGGCGAGTATAGTCATAAGACTGAAGCTAAAAAAGATTTGGGTGTGGATATTATCATTTCAGACAGCGATTGGTATGAATATCTCAAATTGTTTGCGTCTTTCTTCAGACAAGCAGGTTATGCTGGCCTCATGATCATGATTGACGAATTGGTCAACATTTTTAAAATTCCGAATGCGATTAGTCGTCAATATAATTATGAAAAGATTTTGACAATGTACAATGACACTTTGCAGGGTAAGGCGAAGTACCTGGGCATCATTATGTGCGGGACGCCACAAGCAATTGAAGACCGGCGCCGCGGCGTTTATTCATACGAAGCACTGCGCAGCCGGCTTGCTACAGGAAAGTTTGTTCAAAACGGTGCGCGTGATATGTACGCTCCAGTGATTAAGTTGCAGCCATTGACCGCAGAAGAAATGCTAGTTTTAACTGAAAAATTGGCGGATATGCATGCTAACTTATATGGCTATGAAAGAACTATTACTGATGATGATTTAGCACAATTTATCAAGATAGAGTATGCGCGCGTTGGTGCAGATACTAACATTACGCCACGTGAAATTATTCGTGACTTTATTGAATTGCTCGACATCGTTTGGCAAAATCCTGATACTAAAATCACGGATCTGCTTAATTCTGATCGTTTTAATTATGCAAAATCTGAGGCTGTCTCAGATAATAAAGAGCAAGATTATACTGAATTTAGAATTTAAGGGTAAAAAAGATGGATGTTTTTTCACATTATGCACCATTTATCCAAGACTATATTTATGAACATGGTTGGCAAAATTTACGTCCGATTCAGGTAGCAGCCGCGGAGGAAATTTTTGAGACGGAAGATAATGTGCTTTTGTCAGCTTCAACTGCGTCAGGGAAAACAGAAGCCGCATTTTTCCCGATCTTGTCAGATATCTATAATGAACCAGAGGATTCGGTCAAAGCGCTTTATATTGCGCCACTAAAAGCTTTAATTAATGATCAATACGATCGCTTGACGGAGCTTTGTCAGGATGTCGATATACCAATTTGGCGCTGGCATGGGGATGTAGCGCAAACGCAAAAAAGAAAGATGCTCAAGAACCCATCAGGAGTTTTACAAATTACGCCTGAATCGCTTGAGAGTTTCATGATCAATAAGCACATGGATATTCCTCATTTGTTTGGCGGGCTGAAGTATATTGTGATTGATGAACTCCATTCATTTTTGCGCAGTGACCGCGGTGGCCAAACCTTTTGTCTAATTGAACGTTTGTCAAAATTAGCAAATGTTAATCCCAGAAGAATCGGACTTTCAGCAACCATCGGTAATTTGCAAGATGCCAGCGATTTTTTAGGAGCTGGTTCAAATAGAAAGACGGTTGCACCTAAGGTGCAGAACGAACCACAGATTTGGCATCTTTCAATGGAACATTTTTATAAAACTGATCCACAGGCCAGCAGCAAGTATTTTGATCCTAGTCAAGTCGAGCCTATAACGGATAAGGCACCTGAATCGGCTGATCCAGGTATTGGTTATATTTTTGAACATACACGTGGTAAAAAATGCCTAGTTTTTACTAATAGTCGTGAAGAGTGCGAGGCAGTGTGTCAGGAACTGAGGGCGTATTGCGCTTATAACCATGAGCCGGATCGCTTTATGATTCATCACGGTAATCTTTCACCGGCACTACGGGAAACAGCCGAAGTAGCGATGAAAGATGAAGATGTTTATATGACAACCTGTGCTACTGCAACACTGGAATTGGGAATCGATATTGGTCAGCTGGAATCAGCGTTTCAAATTGATGCTCCGTTTACGGTGTCAGGCTTTTTGCAAAGAATGGGGCGTACAGGTCGTCGCGGCAATCCACCAGAAATGCATTTTGTTATGCGCGAAGAACATCCAGAATCTCGGGCCATGCTGCCAGAATTAATTCCGTGGCCTCTTATTCAGGGAATTGCCCTGGTTCAACTTTACGCGGAAGAAAAATGGGTGGAGCCGCCTGAACCTAATCGCTTGCCGTATAGTTTGCTTTATCATCAAACTATGAGTACGCTCGCCTCTAGTGGAGAGATGACGCCAGCAGAGCTTGCCTCAAGGGTGCTCACTTTGTCGTATTTTCATAATGTTAGTCAGGAAGACTACAAAGTTTTGCTTAGGCATTTGCTTAAAATTGACCACATTGAATGGACCGAGAATAAAGGATTAGTAGTCGGGCTTGCCGGTGAAAAGGTTGTGAATAACTTTAAATTTTATGCAGTTTTTGCGGAAAATGAAGAATTTAGTGTTCATGCTGGCAGCGAAGAATTAGGTACAATTGTTAAGCCACCTCCAGTTGGAGACAAAATTGCAATTGCTGGTCGAGTTTGGGTAGTTGAAGATGTCGATCGCAAGCGTCATCAAGTGTATTGCCATGAGGTGAAGGGAAGAATTTCTGCTTTCTTTGGGGATGTGCCAGGTGATATTCAGCCGAAGATTTTGCAAAGGATGAAAAAGGTTTTGGAAGAGAAGGTCATGTATCCTTATCTGATGCAAAATGGCAAGGCACGCTTAACCCAGGCTCGTGATACTGCAGCTTTAGCTGGCTTAGCTAAAAAAAATTTGATTAAGCTTGGCGGCAATATGTGGTGTCTTTTCCCTTGGACTGGAACGTATGCCTTTTTGGCGCTTGAACGGTTGATCAAAATTAAGTGCGGAGAGCAGTTGAATATCCGAGGTTTTAATTCATCTCGTCCATATTTTATGTATTTTGCGATGGATGGGGATGAACAAGACTTTTGGCGCATTCTTAAAGAGGAAGCTGACAAAGACTTTAATCCGCTGGATTTAGTCTATCCTAAAGAAGTTCCAGGAATCGACAAGTATGATAAATATTTGCCAAAAGAGTTATTGCGTAAGGAGTTTGCTTATAGCGTATTGGATATTCAAGAGATGAAACGCTGCGTTAAGCAAATGGCGGATAACTATTTGGTATAATGGGAATATCTTGAAAAGGAAAGAGAAGATCAATGCTTAAAATTAATCAAAATGTGTCTAAGGATGCTCAAACCAGAACTTTGTTAAAAGAATTGCTCAAGGTACACCAAATTCATCAAGCATACAATGTGCGTGATTTGACGGATGCGGACGAGCAAATTTTAGAGAAGGCATTTAATTTAACTCGAGAAATGATGCCTAAGATTTCTACTAAAAAGATTAAGTTTGCAGATAAAAAGTGGGATTCTTTGTTTAACTTTTTGATGGCAGAACAAATTGCATTTGCACGAGTTTTAGCTAGTGGCGATGATAACTTGAATGGTTATGTTCAAGCTAAGAATCAGGCTCAACAAGCTTATGCTTTAGCTGAAACTGCTATTAATAATTTAGAAAATGAAAAATAAAAAAGAGTTTTTCAGGACTTAATTAGTAAATTTTTAAAATCTTGTGCTGCCGAATTGCGATGATCATCAATTACGGCAAAAGTCACTTTTTTAATTGAAGATTTTTCTTTGAAGACGTTGTACCACATTTGGGCAACGTCTTTTGCTTTGAAACCAAAAACGCCGGCTCCCCATGCTCCTAGGATAAGGTGGGCAACGTGCTGACTCTCCGCAATTTGTTTTACGAAGGTCATCCGATTTTGTAAAGTTAGACAAGCATTTCTATACGAAATGCCGGATAGTTTTACTTGAGTGTAATTTGGAGCTGCACAGGAGATGATATCCACCTGTGCATAAATCTTGGGATGTGCAAATAAAATGTTAGGTGAATAAAGAGCGCGATTTTCGTAAAGAGAATGGTTAATATGAGCATTATTCCATTTGTAGTAAGTTTGTTCAAATGGCGCAAGACACTGATAAAGATCAGATTCAAGGCAAAGTGCTTCCTCTTGAGCAACGATGCCGCGCAAGTATCCGCCACCTGCTTCTAGGTAATCCGCGAAGTTAAGTGCAGCTGTTTTTTCAGTTTGCCAATTAGAATGTGAAATGGCAGTAGCAGTATCTGTTGGCGTGAAACATAACTGTGGATAAGCTGAAGATGATGGAACTGAAAAGGTGGGTTGATCATTGTAGATAGTAGTGTTATCGACAGTTTCTTGGATTTGCTGTGCATAAAACTTGGTCATTTGTTCATTGTGAGCTTTGATTTTAGGGATGCTGTACATGTTAGTTGCCTTCTTTTTAGTAAATATTGTATTTTCTAAATATAAGTATGAATTTTTGAAAAAATTTTGCCAACTTTTTGCGTATTAAATAGTGAAGGGGATTTTCTCTTACATTATTAGAAAGTTGGTGTGTAATGAAAGAAACACACAAAATTCAGCCATGGTATGGCTTCTCAGAGGATCAAGTTTTTGGCGAGGTGATGGCTAATTCAGATTTTTGCCGTTATGTTTTGCGGACAGTGACTGGAATTACTGAAATTTCAGAGATTTTTTCACCGGAAAAGCAAAAAGAAATCAAGGATCCGTCGCATAAAACACAGAAAGATGTCCGATTGGATGTTTCTGTTGAAGATCATGAGCATAATCTTTATGATTTGGAGATGCAAGTTAAGGACAAGAAGGATCTAGGTCGGCGCATTCGCTATTATATTTCGAAGTATGATCAGCGTTATACTTTGAATAAAGGCAAGACCTATCGAGATATGAAAAATATAACGATAATTTTCTTTTGTATGTTTGATCCATTTAAGCAAGGCAAAATTCGGTATTCTTTTCATTGGACTGAAGATTCTGATCAAACAATTAAATTGTCTGCGGGAATTGATATCATTATAATAAATGCTAAAGGAAAACCTAACGGTGAAAGCAATGACCTGTTAGGATTAGTTGATTTGATCAATGATCGTCCAGTGCATTTAAACAAATACTTTGACTGGGCACAAAAGAAAATTAAAGAGTTAAATGATGATCCAAAATGGAGGGACAAGATTATGGACTACGAGACAAGACTTTTAGAAGAAAAACAAGAGGGAAAAGAAGAAGCTACAATTACTGGTCTTAAGAAGTTGATCACTGTATTAAAGAATTTAAGCAGTCCTTATGATCAAATCTTGCATCAATTAGAACTTACATATGGTGATCAATTCACTAAAAAGGAATTAGAAGATTTTATTAAACAAGCTTAGTAATAAAAGATGTTGTTTCGCCGATTGTAAAATCAAGTTGAACACTTTATAAAAATAAAAGTCCATCTGGACC
>NZ_PCYT01000045.1:0-13757 GCF_002553735.1 Lactobacillus sp. UMNPBX17 | reverse complement strand
TAGTGCTTAGCATGATAATTGCTTCGATTGCGTCCTACATAAGAGTTGTAGACAAAGCGTTGCGCATCATAGTTCAACTTAATGATTTTCTTTTGCTTAGAACTAGGATAAAAGCGAAGCTTAACGCCAAAATGATAGGCTAAGCTGCTCATTCTCTTCATGATTTCACCTCCTTCTGTAGATTAGATATTTATATTGTACAGGGAAGTCGAACGTATGTCTCTATTTTTAGAATAAAAAAAGCTGACTGCTAGGTCAGCTTGGCCCTATCCATCCCCGCATTAAAATACGGGGATTTTCGGGCGTTTTTCATTAAAAATCAAGCTGTAAACTGGCATAAATTAGAACAGAGTTACGACCAACAAGGTCGACAAGCGCTTTACATTAGTTAAACAAAACAAAAAGGACAAGCTTTATGGAAAGCTTGTCCTTTTTCAACTCAAGGCACATGCAAAAGCACATGTGGACATTTAAACTGTTCACATCAGTATGTCCACCATCAGCACTTCCCGTGCTTGCCACTTAAGGCGGATGTCCTCTATCTCATAAATATACGCATCTCGCGTTCATTAATCGACTCGTCAACTAGGAATTGTACTATCTTTTACGTTTCATGTACAGCATTATCTTCTTAAAATGGCGATATTTTATTCTATAGAATGCTTCAATGCACATCGTAGATAACAAGAAACCTAACCCAATTGCGGCAGTAACAATTGCCACTCGCAAAATCAGCTCTTGTCCTTGTGTATAATTGCCTGCTACAAGTGCACGAACGGCCTGATAAGCTGGCATCCCCGGCACCAGCGGTACCAATGCAGGAATATTAAAGATCGTTGCAGGACATTTTTTTCTCCTAGCAAAAAATAATCCCAAAATTCCGATTAAAAATGCACTAATCAGATTAGAAACCATTCTGCCCATACCTAAGCGAAAGCAAAACCAATAAGCCATCCAGCCTACTGCTCCACTAATTCCAGATGAATTAAGCGCACGATGTGGGACATTAATAGTTAACGCAAATCCTACAGAAGCAATATAAGAAAAAGCAACATTAATTACTATCTCTAACCAAAAAGGCATCGTTATACCCCCATGAATTTCAAGATCATTCCGACTCCACCACCTAAAGCAAGTGCGGTTAAGACGGCTTCACACATTCTTACAATTCCAGATAGCAAATCACCCATAAATAGATCTCGCAATGCATTGGTTAAGGCAAGCCCTGGAACCAAAGTCATTAGCGCTCCAATCAAAATATTATCCACGATCATCTGTGAATCTAACCAATTCAAGCCTACTGCTAAAAGTCCCATCACCATCGCCGCAATTAATTCTGATAAAAAGCGAACTTTAGTGTACTTTTTAAATTCACAATATGCCCAAAAACCGACACCACCCACTAAAGCAGCTCCTGGAAAGTCGACCCAATCATAATTATCCATAAACAGAACCATCAAAGTCGCACTCAGAATTGCTGCACCAACTACTTGCAACCACATAGGGAAAGAAGGAGCATTAGCTACTTGGACTATCTTTTCCTTCAATTGTTGTAAATCAATTTGCTTAGCTGCAAATTGTCGCGATAATGCATTAACACGATCCACTAACTCCAGATTAATATTACGATCTCGCACTTGCTTCATTTGAGATAAGTTACCCCCATTTAAGCTCATAAATACACAAGTAGGAGTAGCAAAAACACGCGGATCTTCTGCACCCGCGTTCCGAGCAATTCTAAGCATCGTGTCTTCAACCCGATACATTTCACTACCGCCTTCAATCATTAAGCGTCCAGCGGTTAAACAAATATCCAATATTTCCTGATAAAATTTAGTATCGTGCTTATCGGACATAGTTTTATCCTCAATTCATTGTTTCAATATCTATAGTCTTATCTACCCAATCGCCATGGAAGAAATCTCGTTCGTGACTAACAATAATTACTCCACCTGGGAAATTGACGATGGCTTTTCTCAAGGCATCTTTCGTATCGTTGTCCAAGTGGTTAGTTGGTTCATCAAGGAAAAGCAAGTTAGCTGGTTCAAATTGCATCTTAGCTAATTTTACTTTTTCCTGTTCCCCACCAGACAATTCTTTCAATGGACTCATCGCTTGTTGCGCAGTCAAACCCATACGAGCAAGTGCCTGTCTTAATTCCTTAGGCTTCTTGCGTTCAAATTCTTCCTGCAAATATTGTAGCGGCGTCATATTATTATTTGGCCAAGCTAAATCCTGCTTGAAGTAAGCTAATTTTGCCGTTACTGATAATTCATACGAGCCATAAATTGGCTTGAGTTGTCCTAATAACGTCTTAAGCAAGGTAGTCTTACCAATTCCGTTAAAACCAGTGATTGCGACCTTTTCGTTGCCACCAACGGAGAAATTAAAGGCAGACTTAACTAACGCATGATCATAACCAATTACTAAATCTTGCGTTTGTAAAAGCAAGTTAGAAGCCGTAGCCACGTATGGAAATTCGAATTTAGCCCGACGGTTGTTTTTAGGTGGGGTTAAAATATCCATTCTTGCCAGTTGCTTTTCACGTGACTTCGCACTCTTGGCACGAGTACCAGCCTTGTTCTTACGGATATATGCTTCGGTCTTAGCAATCTTGCGTTGCTGGTTAGCATATGCCTTAAGGTAAGTTTCACGGTTAGCCGCTTTTTGCCGCAGCGCTTGCTTCAACGTACCGGTATAACGCGTAATCGTACCAAAATCAATATCAATAATACAATTGGTAATTCTACCTAAAAAATCATAGTCGTGACTAACTACGATAAAGGCGCCAGAGAAGTTGTTCAGATAATCAACTAGCCAATCAATATGTGATACGTCCAGGTAGTTGGTTGGTTCGTCTAGCACCAAAACATCAGGGCTTTGCAAAAGAAGCTTAGCCAAAATAATTTTGGAACGTTGACCACCTGATAATTTGGAAACATCGTGGTCATAGCCGAGGTCCGCTAAACCCAACCCAGCTGCAACTTGTTCAATTTCGGTATCAATATCATAAAAATTGTTCTCTTCTAGGTAGGTCTGAATCTTACCTGCTTTTTCTAGCAATTGATTATCACTATTTTCAGCATACTTGGTATATAACTCATTTAATTCTTGTTCTTTTTTAAACAGCTCATCAAAAGCAGTCCGCAAAAAGCCGCGAATGGTTACCCCTGGTGCAAGCTTAGCGTACTGGTCCAAATATCCTACATCGATCTTATTTTGCCATTTAACTTGACCGTCATCTGGAATAATCTCACCTGTCAAAATCTTAATTAGCGTAGATTTACCTACCCCATTTTGACCGGTAACCCCCATGTGATCTTCCTTATTTAATACAAAGTTGGCATCTTCGTACAAAGTCTTATCAATAAAGCTTTGACTTAAGTCTTTAACAGTTAATAAACTCATTTTTCCCTCTAACTATTATTTGTAGATTCTTGTTCTTTTTCATACTTTTGCAGCGCATCAAGTACACGTGGCCAGTAGCGTTTAGGCAAAATCAACTGCAAGCGATCGTGATAAATTGGAAAATCGCTCGGTTTCATCCCCGTAATATTAGCCACTTCTTGATCTGTTAACTTATATTTATAAACGATGCGCTTAATTTCAACTGAAGCATGCCCTCTAAAATAAGACAAGCAAAAAAAGAAAATTGCAAAAATACCTGCCAGTATAATCGCCAATTGCAGATTTAATCTAAAAGTGTGCAGGCAAATAAAAAATACGGCAATAAAAGCAATTATTGCGGAAATTATGCCATAAATGACTGGAAATATTGATTCTTTTTTTTGCATAATTTTCTCCCTTCAACACAAAAGCAGTAACTTTTACGAACTTAGCAAAATTTAGCTAACTTTGCAATGACTTTTAATTATGAATTAAGTATACTTGCAATAACTCAATTTGTATTTAGAAAGAAACGATAAAATGAATAAAAATATCCATTACTATTTTTCATTAATCCACTTCCAAATCGATGATTTAGATATTCACTTAGTATTGCCGCAAACTTGGCAAGCAATTGATCTTTATCATGCAATCGCCCATGATCGAGAAAGCCTAGGTAAGTGGCTGCCCTGGGCCTACAATATGAAATCTTCAGCTGATGAAGCTAAATTTATCAAAACCATTCAAGCTAACATGGTTCAAGAGCGCATGATTGTATTGACTATTCTCGTTAACGGCGAACCTTGCGGCATGATTGATTTGCATAATTTAATTACCAACCAAAAAGGCGAAATCGGCTATTGGCTGTCTAGCAAATATCAAGGCCGAGGCATTATGACTAAAAGCGTACGTGAAGTGTGCAAATATGCCTTCAGTGAGTTAAATCTTAAATACGTTGACTTAATTGTTGCAGTTGAAAATGGTAAAAGCACCCGCGTTGCGCAAAATGCAGATTTTAAACTAATGGGAATTAAAGACAACTTGATTCATAACCATAGTATGGCTGGCAAAATTTTCAGAAAATTTAATTCAAATTAAAATAGGCCCGTTACATCTTTAATAATAAAAAAGATAACTGGTACTAGCAGTGCAGGCAAAAAATTCAATGTCTTTACATCACGAATTTTTAATAAAGCTAGACCTGAACAGGCAATTAAGAAGCCACCAACAATGGAAATTTCTGTTACAAGTGGACCGGTAAAAAAGCTGGCTGATAAAAACTTGGCGACGAGATAAATACTGCCTTGCCAGCAAAATAGAACTGGAGCAACAACCAGCATCCCCCAGCCGAAGCTTGCACCAAAGACCATCGACGTTACAAAGTCCAACGTAGAATTAGTGAACAGCATGGTGTTATCGCCCTTTACAGCTGCAATAACGGGACCAACAATGGAAAGTGCCCCAATACAGCAAAGCAAAATTTCAGTTGCAAGACCCTTGCCTAAATTGGATTTGCCAGTTTTAGCAACTAAGCGATCAAAATGTCCAGAAATATCAAGAGCGGTTCCACATACACCGCCTAAAGCTAGGCTGACAATGAATAAAACGGGATACTGGCTCTTCGGCATGTTGTTGGTCACGTTTTCCCAGCCAATGCCTAGAGCAGCTAAGCCCATTGCGATAAATAAAACGTCTTCGTAACGCTTGTTAATCCCCTTTTTTACTAAACAGCCAATGGACGTTCCTACTAATAACGCTAATGTGTTCACGATTGTCCCAATCATCTTTCTCACCTCTCAGTTTATTTTACATCAGCAAAAAACAGCATCCCAGATCGGGATGCTGTTAATTTTAATCGGAATAGTGAAAGCGAACAGATACTATGTTCAATCCATCTTCATTTACAAAATATACAAATCGATGTTCATTAGTAATCCGTCGAGACCATAATCCCGCCATATCTCCCTTAAGCGGTTCTGGCTTACCTATCCCTTCAAATGGTGTTCGTCTAGTATTTTGAATTAACTTACGAATACGTTTAACAATTTTTTGATTATTATCAAGCCAATACTCAAAATCTTTCCATGATTCATCGGACCAAATAACTTTCATTACTCCCAGCTATGTTCCTTTCCCTTGCCGGCTTTCAATTCAGCCCACGATTTCATAATATGATCTACATTGGCTTTAGAACTACGCAAATATGCATTTTCAATCAGATTATCGTATTCATCTTGACTCATTAAAACAGAATTATCTTCACCATTACGAGACGTAATAATAATTGCATCTGCATCATCATTTACTTTTTTCATAAAGGACTTCAAATTATTTCTAACGTTTGAATAAGCCTCTGCTTGCATAATAATCCTCCTTCGCATAGTTTTGACAATTTTTTGTACAAGTATTATAGCATAGAAAATATATTTCACCTACAAAAACAGCATCCCAGATCGGGATGCTGTTAATTTTTACCATCGAAACTTCCAGCCACCACTACTTGATGATGAACTAGAACTGCTGCTATTTGACGATGATGAAGCATTTGGATTCTTACCATAACCAGAATTAGAACCACCAGTAGGCTTATCTGAATTTTGATCATAGATTCGATAATTAGTAAATGGTTGCGGATCGTCCCACTTGATATGACTATTTTGGTCATTCAATTCGTTTTGTCGTGTCTCTTCATTATCTAATGTTTCAGTTTCTAAACCTAAATTCTTCCGAATTCTATTAGAAACCTTCTGCAATTCTTCAGTTGAAGCAACTTGAATTGAAGAACCATCAATCCAGGCATCATGACCTTGAATGTAGCCACTCTTCAAATTCTTAGCACAACCACGATAATTCAAAGTAAGACTAAGCATATCGTTAAAGGTCAAATTAGTTTTCACGTACTTGTTAAAAATATCAATTAACTTACGATAATTGCTCAGCGTATTAACAGACATGGCCTTATGCATAATCGCCTCAATTACTTGGCGTTGACGAAGTTGACGACCATAGTCCCCACGTGGGTCTTCTTTTCTCATACGGACATAAGCCACAGCGTGACGACCATTCAAGTGTTGCTTCCCTTTATGGAAATCACACCAATCATATGAAAAGTCAAACGGCACATTAACGTCTACGCCACCTACTGCATTAACTAAGCTGCGCAATGCCTTCATATTCACTTCTAGATAATAATCAATTGGTACATTTAACATGCTTGAAACAGTCTTCATGCTGGATTGACTACCACCAATTTCATAGGCAGAGTTTACCCTGAACATGAAATATTCGTCTCCCGGATCTCCCTTAATATCAGCTAAGGTATCACGCGGAATTGAGGTCATCGTTGCAGTATTTTTTTGCGGATTAGCTGTAGCTAAAATCATGGTATCTGAATTACCACGATCATGTCGTCCTTCAATACCTTGATCCACACCTAACACTAGGATAGAAATAGGTTGTCTATTAGCAATCTTAGCTGAAGCCGGTACATTGCTATCCCCCTTACCATCAACTGCACTATGAATGGCGAAATACATGTGCGCAGCCCATGCTACTCCAAAGCAAACAACCACTAATGCGACTACGCCAATAAAGCGTGCAAACATATTACCACTTTTTAATGCAGAACTGTCTGCAGCAAAAGCACGATTGCGGTGGAGATTAAGTGAGGAATGTCTTGCTCGGTATTCTTCTCTTCGTTTTGGATTTTGGTCCATTCTTTGTATCTTTTCCCTTCAAAATTAATACATGTTAATTTGTATCACTTTTAATCGCTAGATAAAATAAAATTACTTATAATTAATAATAACTTATTTTTTGTGTTTCATTGTACATCGAATTATGATGTATACAAAATGTAATTAATGGAGGAAAATTTATGGCGATTCCAACAAGAAGCGAAGTCCCAGAAAATATGAAGTGGGATTTAACCCGAATCTTTAAAACAGACCAGGACTGGGAAAATGCCTACGACAAGGCAAAAGACGAAGTAGCTAAGCTAAGTGAATTAAAGGGCAGTTTGGCTAAATCAGGCAAAGACTTATATGAGGGCTTAACCAAGATTTTAGCAGTTAAGCGTGATGTGGAAAATATTTACGTTTATGCCACTATGTCTAGCGACGTTGATACTTCTAACTCACATTATTTGGGCTATGTTAGTCGCGTGCAAAGCTTGTCCAATCAATTTGAAGCAGCAACCAGCTTTATTAATCCTGAGATTTTAAGCATCCCTGCCGCAAAGTTTGAACAATTTAAGAATGATGAACCAAGATTAGCTGATTATGCCCACTATTTGGAAATGATTACTAATAAGCGCCCTCATACCTTGCCAGCAGAAGAAGAAAAAATTATCGCTGATGCCGGGGATGCCATGAGCGTGTCCGAGAACACCTTTAACGTTTTAACCAACTCTGACATGGAATATGGCTACGTGCAAGACGAAGACGGCAACATGGAACAATTATCCGATGGTCTTTATTCATTATTGATTCAGTCCCAAAACCGTGACGTGCGCAAAGGCGCCTTCGATACGCTTTATGCAAGCTATGGTCAATTCCAGAACTCACTTGCATCTACTCTATCTGGTGTTGTGAAAAAGCATAACTACAACGCTCGTATGCACAAGTATGACTCAGCTCGAGAAGCCGCATTAGCTGATAACGGCGTGCCTGTTGAAGTCTACGACACATTAATCAAAGAGGTTGATTCACACCTTGATTTGCTCCACCGTTATGTCGCATTGCGTAAAAAGATTTTAGGTCTTAAAGACTTACAAATGTGGGACATGTACGTGCCACTAACTGGTAAGCCTGCTTTGTCTTATAACTTTGAAGAAGCAAAAAAGGTTGCTAAAGAAGCCTTGAAGCCACTTGGTGAAGACTACTTGAAGCACGTTGATTATATTTTTAATAACCGTGTGATCGACCCTGTTGAATCTAAGGGTAAAGTTACTGGTGCTTACTCTGGTGGTGCTTATGACACCGATCCATATGAGCTTTTGAACTGGGAAGACAATATCGATTCACTTTATACTTTAGTTCACGAAACTGGGCACTCAGTTCACTCTTGGTACACCCGCCATAGTCAACCTTACATCTATGGTGATTACCCAATCTTCGTAGCTGAAATTGCTTCAACTACTAACGAAAATATTTTGACCGAGTATTTCCTGGACCATATTACTGATCCTAAGACACGCGCATTCATCTTGAATTACTACCTTGATTCATTCAAGGGTACTTTGTTCCGTCAAACTCAATTTGCGGTATTTGAACAATTTATCCATGAAGCAGATGCTAAGGGTGAACCATTGACTGCTAATATTTTAGATGATGTGTATGGTCAAATTAACCAGCACTACTACGGCGATAGTGTTGAACCAGGTGGCGATATTGCGCTTGAGTGGTCACGGATTCCGCACTTCTACTACAACTTCTACGTTTACCAATATGCGACTGGTTTTGCGGCTGCGACAGCTTTGGCTAATAAGGTTGTGCACGGTGGTCAGGCTGACAGGGATGCATACCTGGGCTACCTTAAGTCAGGTTCTAGCGACTATCCTACTGAGATTATGAAGCGTGCCGGCGTTGACATGACCAAGCCTGATTATTTGGAAGATGCTTTCAAGACTTTTGAAAAGAGATTGAACGAATTCGAGAGCTTGATTGGGAAGTAAAAAATATTTATATCGAAAAAGCTGACAATTCATTTTTACGTGAATTATCAGCTTTTTTATTTTAAACGGAGCCTGTTAAACCAGCTTCAGCCCATTTATTTGGATTTTCATCTAGCATAATTTTTAACTTAGTTAACGTTGACGGTAACTTGAAATCATGCGTCAACGAATAATTATCAATCTCTTGATTTAATTTAAAAACAACCTTATTTAGATCAATATCTTGTTCTATTTCAATCAAAGCATGATCAATTATTGTCATTGTTTCAGGATCACCAGTAATATCTGGCTGTGTTTGCATACTAAGCAAAATAGATTTTATTCTTTGATTCATTTAAATCATACCTGCAACTAAACCAACTACATACAAGAAGATACAACAAATCACAAGATACAAACTGCCCCATTTGACAGTTTCCTTCAAGATTTCACCTTCATCACCTTCGAGGTGAATTGCACCGGTCGCTACCGCAATGTTCTGTGGTGAAAGCATTCCTGCTGTCGCACCAGTCATATTTGAAGCAACAACCCAGTACTTGCTTACGCCTAAGTCCGCTGCTGCTGACAGTTGCAAGTTACCAAAGAGCACGTTAGCTGAAGTAGCAGATCCTGTTAAGAATGTTCCAAGAGCCCCAATAAGCGGCGCAAACAATGGGTAAACAGGGCCAAGCAAACTTACCAATGCAATAGCTAACGCATCAGTCATACCAGCATAGACCATTACCTTAGCCAGACCAACAATGGCACAAACTGTAATTGCGGTCTTCCACACGCTCTTAATGCATTGTCCTAAAATTTGCATCATTTTCTTAAAACTAACGCCTTGGATGGTTCCCCCGATTAATGTAGAAATTAAAAGTAAAGTTCCTGGAGAATTTAACCAATTAATGGCCAAGGTATTCGGATTTTTCCCCGTATAAACAACCAAATTAGTTGTCACCTTGCTAAGCAAATTGTTAACTGGTGCTACCAATGATGATGCAAAAATGACGAAGATGAAGACTAAGATAAATGGTGAACATGCCTTAAGCATTTCATTTGTACTTGGACGCTCCACATCAGATTCTTCCTCATCTTCATGCCATCTAGTAAACAAAACCGTAATAGCGATTGAGCAAAGAGAACCTACAATTGCAGGTAATTCTGCACCGACAAATTTAGCAGCTATTACCTGGGGAATAGCCATTCCTAGTCCTGACATCAAGGTAATTAAGCCAACGCCTTTTACAGCTTTAATACTGCCTTCTGTCAAAATTACCAGGATAAATGGTACTAACACTACCAATACAAATAATTGCAAAGTTACAATGAAAGATAAATTTTCTTGCTTCAAGTTAGTTACTTCAGCTAATGTTAAAATCGGCAAGCCAATTGCACCAAAAGCTGTTGCTGTTGTGTTGGCAATCAAACTAATTACTGATGCTCTAATTGGATCTAACCCAAAAGCAATCAAAATACCTGCCGCGATTGCTACTGCTGTACCAAAACCGGCAATTGATTCAAGAAAGCCGCCAAAGCCCCAAGCGATAATTAGCACGATAATACGCTTATCAGTTGAAATCGTGGCCAGCATATTCTGAATGGTTTTCATTCCGCCCGACTCAGTAGTCACATTGTATGCGAATAACGCCATCACGATCACGAACATGATTGGCCAAATACCCATGATGATCCCTTCTAAGGCTCCCGTCATGGTATCTAAAACAGGTAATTTAAAGCTAAAAATTGCAAGCACAATTGTTAATACCAATCCAATTACACAAGCTCGTGCAGCTGGCATGCGCATCACACCAAGTGAAATAATCAACCAAATGATTGGCAACAACGCAATCGCAAACTTAATCCACATCTAACCCATCCTTTATCGTAAAATATCTTGTAGTATATTTAATCATTAAATAAGTCAAAAGTTAAAACCAAATACTCAAATTTTATTAATTATTACAAATTCTAAAATTTTTGCTTGCAACTTTGCTCAACAAACTATATAACAATTAATGGAAAGTAAAATTTCTCACATCATTTGAGAACTACTCCTCGGAATGGAGTAGTTCTTTTTCTTTTTCAAATAAAAAACAGGTTGAATTTCTCAACCTGCTTTATTTCTATTAACGATGTTTAACTACATGGAGGCCATAAGCAACCAGATAAATTACTACTTCGATTGTAGCAATAAAGAATGTGACAGGCCAATTAGTGATAAAACCTAAGTATAGACCTGCCCAAACACCAATTAAGGCAAAGAAAACCGACCATGCAATCATCGCTGGAATTGTTCGACCAATATAACGGGCCGTTGAAGATGGCAATGTTAGCAAAATAAATACTAACAATGAACCAACAATTTGTGCGCCGATAGCAACTGACATAGCTAAAGAAATTAAGAAAACAATTCCTACTAAGCCAGTATGCACACCGTGCGCAATCGCACCTATATGGTCAAATGAATCAAAGTTCAAGTTCCTTTGAACCAGCAAAATCATCAGCAAAACGATAACTGATAAAACAACCAATTGGATTACGCCTTGCTTGTCTACGCCGATAATACTACCGAACAAAATATTCGTCGCATAACGGCTGTTAGACCCTGAAATAGCTAGGAACAAGACACCCAATCCAATAAACAGTGCAGAAATCGCACTAATTGAAGATTCCTTTTGATCACTATGCAAAGACAATTCACCAACGCCAATCGAACCTAATAACGTGAAGAGCAGCATCCCCCATAACGGCGCAATACCGATAAACACGGCAAAGGCTGCCCCCGCAAAGCCAATTTCTGACAAAGTATGAGCTAAAAATGCATAGCTGCGTGCTACAACATAAACTCCGACGACCCCACAGGTAATCGCAATAAATGTACTTGCTAAGAAGGCATAACGCATAAATTCATATTGAAACATTATTCGAAATCCTCCTTAAACTCACTCATCTTTCCTTGTCTGATTGAACCCTTGTTAAGGTACAAGTAATCAGTCATATATTTTTTAGCTAACGGAATATCATGAGTAACGAACAAAACCGTAATTTTGTGTTCTTGATTAAGGTGCTTGATTAGCCCCATTAATTCTTCCTTAGCCGCCGGATCAAGACTCGCTGTTGCTTCATCCAAGATAATCATATTAGGACTATCCAGCAGCGCCTGAGCTAAATATGCACGCTGTTTTTGACCTCCTGAAGCTTCACCCATTCGAGTATCCTTAATCGAATCTAAGTGAGTTTCAATCAATTGATGATCAATTTGATCTTTCACCTTTTTTGTTTTAAAAAGTGGTGCATTTAAACCTATAAATGCACGAATTGAAAGTGGATATTCTGAATCAATATTTCTAAATTGTGGCACATAGCCTAATTTAACATCTGATGAGAAATTATAGCTACCATCAGTTGGCGTAAGCATCCCCATCAAAATCTTAATTAATGTTGTCTTTCCCGTTCCGTTTGGTCCCAAGAGAGCAGTCATTGATCCTTTTTCAAGATGAAAGTTAATATCCTGAAAAACGGTCTTTGTATCAAATCTCATTGAAAGATCATTCACATCTAAAATCAATTTAGCATCCCCTTTACTTGCTAAATTCTATCTATTTTTTGCTAATATTAGCTAAATTTTGGTAATTTTCTCTCATCCAATCCAAGTAAGTCATATGATTTGGAATTGTTTCGCGAACGTTAAGTATTGGCACACCGTTTTCCTTAGCAAGCTTAACAAAAGTCTTAACAGTTGAACTACTTGCTTGAGTGTTATTAACAAAGAATGCGATCTTCTTATCCTTAATTTCATTAGTCATCTTATTGATGGTCTTAGGACTTGGATCAGTACCATTTTCAATTGCTTCTTTAAATTCCTTGTCGCCAATCTTGTAGCCAGCTTCTTCTAAACCGTAATCAAAAACAGGTTCACTAACGAAAACAGGCTTATTGTTCTTCTTATCAGTTGACTTGGCAATTTGCTTGATCTTAGCAACTTTAGCTAAGTACTTGTCACCATTTTCCTTAAAGTAAGCTGCATGTTTTTTGTCTAACTTAGACAAACGCTTAACTAAGTAGTTAACATACTTGGTTGGCATATCTAAATCATACCAGATATGAGGGTTGTCGCCCTTCTTGAGTCCCATTAAGTCTTCACCCACCAAGACTGGTTTCTTGCTTACTGAACTAGCTAACTTGTTCATCCAAGTGTCATAACCCAAGCCATTAGCTATGATAATGTTAGCCTTAGTCAATTCCTTGGCATCTGCAGTTGTTGGTTCAAAATCGTGTGGGTCAGTTGCACTGTTTTTAATAATGGCTTGAACACTGCCGTACTTACCTACAACATTCTTAGCAATATCTGCATAAACATTAGTTGTAGTCACAATTGAAACCTTGTCAGAGTTAGTTTTTGCACCTTTTTTATTTGAGCATGCGGAAGCTAAGAGCATAATCATGCCCATTAATCCCATGATAAAAAGTGACTTAGTAATTCTAGATTTTATTTTTCTCAATATAATTTCCTCCATACAAAAAAGCATTTAAATCAGAAAGTTCAGCAATTCTTTTCTGACTTAAAGTTAGAATAAGCTAGTTTGATAATCGTGTCAATATTTTTAAGCGTATACAAATAGCACCAGTGCCTCTTAGACCTGATGCTATCAATAAAAACTTATAAATTATAAGAAATGTTTAAAATATAAAATTTGCTGAATTTTATTTAAAT
>NZ_PCYT01000044.1:0-13760 GCF_002553735.1 Lactobacillus sp. UMNPBX17 | reverse complement strand
GCAAAGGGCATTGCTTGATATTGTCTAACAGCTAAGTAGTGCTTAGCATGATAATTGCTTCGATTGCGTCCTACATAAGAGTTGTAGACAAAGCGTTGCGCATCATAGTTCAACTTAATGATTTTCTTTTGCTTAGAACTAGGATAAAAGCGAAGCTTAACGCCAAAATGATAGGCTAAGCTGCTCATTCTTTTCATGATTTCACCTCCTTCTGTAGATTAGATATTTATATTGTACAGGGAAGTCGAACGTATGTCTCTATTTTTAGAATAAAAAAAGCTGACTGCTAGGTCAGCTTGGCCCTATCCATCCCCGCATTAAAATACGGGGATTTTCGGGCGTTTTTCATTAAATTATGACCTAAACTATCTGCATAAGTTATCAACATCGCTTTATTTTGTAATTTCATTTTTAAACCTTCTTTACAAAAATAGGTTCAATCTTCGAGAAAAGATCGAACCTATAAATATTTTTGATCATCGAGGATTATGTCGAATTGTTTTCAAAAATTAGGGGGGGAGAGAAAATTATTAATTGTAAATAGCCATTGTAGTGTCTTTATCGAAGAAGTGAGCTTTATTAACATCGAAGCCCATCTTTACATGATCACCTGGCTTGTGGTAATCACGTGAATTTACATCGGCTACAAATTCAGTACCATCGACTTTTTGATACAGTTGAATTGTAGCACCAAGCAATTCGGAAACTACAACTGTTGAACTGATTACAGCATCAGGCCACGTTTCCAAGAATGCTTCCTCAGCATGAATGTCTTCAGGCCGAATGCCAAATACGATGTCCTTATCGTTATAGCCCTTCTCATTAAGCATCTTTGCCTTACCTTCTGGGATGCCAATGTTTAAGCCTTTACCATCGGAAATACGGCCATCCTTGTAATGAACATTAAAGAAGTTCATTTGTGGTGAACCAATAAAACCGGCTACAAACATATTCTTTGGCTTGTTGTAAACTTCAAGTGGCGTACCAATTTGTTGTACCTTACCTACTGACATAACTACTACTCTATCAGCTAAAGTCATAGCTTCAGTTTGGTCGTGAGTAACATAAATTGTTGTCGTACCTAATCTTTGATGAAGTTTAGCAATTTCTGCACGCATAGATACACGTAATTTAGCATCAAGGTTTGAAAGAGGCTCATCCATCAAGAAGATTGGTGCATCCCGCACAATTGAACGTCCTAAAGCAACACGCTGACGTTGACCACCTGAAAGAGCTGCGGGTTTCTTCTTTAAATAGCTAGTCAAACCCAAAATTTCAGCTGCGTGCTTTACTTTTTTATCAATATCTTCCTTAGAATAATGTCTAAGCTTTAATCCAAAGGCCATGTTGTCATAAATAGTCATATGTGGATACAAAGCGTAGTTCTGGAAAACCATCGCAATATCTCTGTTCTTTGGAGCAACATCATTCATGACTTTATGATCAATCTCAAGCGTACCTTCGGTAATATCTTCCAAACCGGCAATCATTCTTAATGTTGTTGATTTACCACAACCTGAAGGACCGACAAAAACGATAAATTCCTTATCTTTGATGTGCAAATCAAAGTCATTTACAGAATACTTGTCATTGCCATCATATTTTTTATAAATATGGTTTAAATCTACTTCTGTCATTTTTCATTTCCTTGCTAATTTACCTTTTTAAGCATTGCTTGTTTTATTCCAGCAACAAAAGTAACAATACTTAAAGTCTTACTTTGACTAAAGAGTTCAAAGCTCGAATTATCAATCACCAATGTCAATTTATGATTATCTGGATGCCATGAAACAGTTTTAATAAATACAGGTGAATGAATTTCAATTACATATTGATCTTCTTTTTTGCGAGTAATGTGAATCTCACCATTATCGCCTTTTAATATCAAACTATGATCAATAGGAATTTCTTCAGTTAATTTATAACTGCCTAAATCAATATCTCGACTGTCAGATAATGACATATCATTTATTGTTCCAATTGGCTTTTGGATTAATTGACCATTAATTGTAGTCAGCATTCTTGGGATCCCCATCATACCGTTCCAAAGATGACCGGATTCTTCAAGATAGTTAACATGATCAGCACTTCTCAACCAAGGAATAATAATTCGATTGTCTTTTTCATCTACAAAGCTTTGAGAAGCATAGAAGTCATCGCTATCATCTAAACGATGTTGTTCTTCTAACTTAAACTTAAAGTTTTGCCAATCCATATGTCCCTTAGCAAGATAAACAACACTATTTCTGCCATCGCCTAAAATTACACTAAAGGCTAAATAATCTTGACCATTAATATTAAAGTAATCGGGACATTCGGTCATAATGCCGTATTCTTCACCTTGAAGCAAAACAGATTTAAATGACCAGTGAAGCAAATCGTCTGATTCAAATAAAACTAAGCTACCATGTTTTTCAAGTGCTGCGGCAACCACACAATAATACTTGTCACCGTGCTTAAAGACCTTAGGATCACGGAAGTTGCTTTCGTCTGTTTCTCCAGGCAAATCTGCTACCGTCATTACTGGGTTATTTTCATATTTCTTAAAATCAACACCATCATCCGAAACAGCTACACATTGTGTTTCAGTAATTTGACCATCTTCATCTACATGCCCTGTATAAAGAACATATAACTTGCCATCCTTTTCAATAGCAGAACCGGAGAAAATACCGGTTTTATCATATTGATGATCAGGTTTCATCGCTATCGGCATGTCTTCCCAATGAAGACCATCTTTGCTACGAGCATGACCCCAATGCATGTTATCCCAATGAGGGGCATAAGGATTATATTGATAATACAATTGATAATAATTTTTATAATGGATTAGTCCATTAGGATCATTGAGCCAACCCACTGGAGCAGTGAAATGAAAAAGTGGTCGCAATTCATCATTATCAATTTTTCTTATTTTTTCATATAAGTAAGAATTTTCTTTCATTATTTATCACCATTACCTGCAGAACCCATTCCTTGAGTAAGGTACTTTTGGAAGAAGATATAAACTAAAACCAAAGGAACAGTAGAAATGGTCAAAATAGCCATAACTTGATTCATGTAAACTGGGTTCGTGCTGTTAATATTTGTAATAGCCACTTGTAGTGGGAATTGATCAGAATTGGTCAAAACCATTAATGGCCATACATAGTCGTTCCAACTACCTATGAATGATAACGTTCCAACTGTCGCAACTGTAGGAAGCGTCATTGGCAAAAGGATATTCCAGAAAATTCTTAGATTACTTGCCCCATCTAGTTCAGCAGCTTCTGTAATACTATCTGGAATTGCTGCGAAAGCATTTCTAAACATGTAAATATAGAATGGACTAGACATACCTGGCAAAATAACTGCCAAAGGCGTATTCAAAATACCAATAGTTTTAGCAATTTGGAATTGCTGAATTAAAAGTGTAGTACCTGGGATAACCAATAATGCAATTAATAAACCAAAGAGTAGTTTGCGTCCTGTAAAGTTGAATTTTGCGAAACCATAACCAGCTAAAGCATTTACTACAATTGAACCTATCGTTACACTTGTTGCATAAAATACACTGTTTAAAATGTATCTCATTACTGGGAATCTATGGAAGATGCTTACATAAGCTTTGCCCCAATCAGAAATATGACCTGAAGGCAAGAATGCCTTAAAGTTACTGATGTTGGCATAAATTTGAGATTCAGGTTTCATTGAAGAAACGATCATCCAAACCAATGGGAACAAGAAGAATAAAGCTAAAATTGTAATTAACACTGTAGTCCAGATCACGTGAAATCTTCTACGTGTCATAAATTTATGCATTCTCGTCACCTCCGGCGTTTGTGATCTTTCTTTGAATAATAGTAAAGATAATAATGATAATGCCGTAGATTACACTCATAGCACTTGCATAACCTAATTGACGGTCAGTAAAACCAGTACGATAAATGTAGTAGATTGGTGTCATTGTGGCGTTTTGGGGTCCACCTTGCGTCATGATCATTGGCTGAATCATCAAGTTGAATGCACTGATGAAAGTAGTCGTTAAAATCATGATTGAAGTTGGTTTAAGCATTGGCAATGTGATGTTTAAAAATCTTTGCCAACCATTAGCGCCATCCAGTTCAGCTGCTTCATAAAGTGAATCTGGAATATTTTGTAATCCTGCTAAGAAGATTAGCATCTGATAACCAGCACCTTGCCAAGCAGATACCCCAATGATGGCAAACATAGCTTGTTTAGGTGAAGTCAAAAATGGTTGAGGTTTAATATGGAAAATACCTAAAATACCATTTAACAAACCTTGATCTGGATTAAGAATGTACATCCAAAGAATAGAAACAACAGTTAATGAAACAACTTGTGGTGCAAAGAATGAAATCTTAAAAAATGTATTTCCAGGTCTCTTTTTATTAACAATTAAAGCTAATCCTAAAGCTGCACCAACCTGAATTGGCATAATAAAGATGACGAATTGTGCAATGTTTTTTAAACTTTGTAGAAATACAGGATCTTTAAAAGTATTAATGTAATTTGTAAAACCTACATATTGTTTAGCCCATGGTGTCAAAATGTTATAGTTCGTAAAAGAATAGCTAAATGACATCAGGAACGGAATGATTAAAAATGTTAACAGAATCAGAATTGCTGGGAAAACGTACAGCCATCCGATCTGTCTCTTTATACCTTTAGCTTGCATAAAGATTCCCCTTTACTTCTCTATTTCTGAAGGTACTTTTGAATAACTTTAGCTTGTTCGTCCATTACCTTTTGAACATTAGGGTTCTTCTTGTACAAAGTTACGTTTTGAACAGTATCAGCAAATGTTCTAGTTACTTGTGGGTAGTTTACTAGGACTGGACGAGCGTGACCTGTAGTTTGGTTTTGCTTAATGAAGAATTTCATAGCTGGACCAACTTTAGGAACTAATTCTTTAGCAACACTTTTACGTACTGGTAAAACAGTATTACCCATAATACGTTCATTAGTCATCAAAGCTTTTTTACTTACTAAATAATTAATCAAAGCACCAGCTGCCTTCTTGTTCTTAGCCGCTGAAGACATTGCGTATTGCCATGAACCAGTAGGTGAAACTTCTTTATTAGTCTTCGGTGAAACTGGATATGGAAGAACTCCCCACTTTAAATTCTTATATTGATTTTGCAAAGTTTGAACTTCCCACACACCAGTCATAAACATTGCGTACTTACCAGTTTCAAAGCCTTTATCCTTTGGTGAAATAGTAGTGTAACCATCCTTAACCATGTCTTGAATTAATTGGAAGGCGGAAGTAGTTTGCTTTGAGTTGAAGTAACCTACAGCTTTAGTACCTGCAGGGTTAGTGATGCTACCACCAGCTGACCATACAAATGGTGCAAATGAGTAAAGAGCCATTTCTGAGTGGTCGTTTAAGTTCATGTTAATTGCTGGTTCGTGGAAGTGATTTGTAATCTTCTTACAAATAGCTTTAAATTGATTCCAATTCCATGGCTTACTCAAAGTTGGAAGTTCTGAATCTTTAATACCAGCCTCTTTAAACATTTTTTTATTGTAATAGAATCCAATACTTGATTCTGAGTAACCAATCGCATATAATTTCTTGTCATATGTACCTTGGTCCATAATTGATTTTACAAAATCATCTTTTCCTTGAATGTATTTTCCAACTGGTTGAATAATCTTTGAATGAGCATAAGCAGCAGTGTTAGGACCATCCAAAGTTAAAACATCTGGCAAACTTCCGGAGTTCAAAGCGGCATTAACTTTATCTTCATAACCACCACCTGAACCAGAACGTGGAATAAATTGAACTTTGGCTTTATAGCCGTGTTTGTTTTCTTTATTAAAGTCATTAACATTCTTTTGAAGAGCCTTACCTTCAGGGTCAGTATTTGAAACGTGTACCCACATTGTCACGTTCTTACTGTTGCTGCTCCCTTGGTTATTGCTACATCCTGCTAAACCTAGTGCTGCAATAGCGGCAACTGTTGCAACTCCTAATTTCCACTTTTTCATAGTCTCTCTCCTTTGAAACGTTTCAATTCTATTCAAAAAATAAAACGCTTCTTATCTCTAACATAATTCTAATTAATTGAAACGTTTCTATTTTTGCCTTAAAAAAATAATTATTAGCACAAAACTATTTTCATTTCCTTTTTTGGAAACGTTTCAACTTACATTTAAATAATAATACCGCTTTCATAGCTTGTCAACAGTTATTTTGTGGTATTTCCATCAACATATCTTACTGGGTACATTTTAGCTTCATTTTTCAAACTAGGATCCGCAATTTTGCGTAAAACTAAGTCAACTGCACCATTGGCCAATTGCTCAACAGGTTGGGCAATTGTAGATATCCCTAATGGAAGATCTGAGGACAAATTCATCCCATCAAATCCTATTAATTGAATATCTTCAGGAACTCTATATCCATATTGATTTAAAATTTTTCTTAATTTCAACAATAATGAATCAGTATGACAAAAAATTCCATCAATTTCTGGATTATCTTTTAACATCTCTAAAAGATACGGTGTAAAGTCTTTTACAGGTTCTTGCAAAAAGATCTCTTTATAATCAATTCCCATATCCTCGAGATAATCTCTAAAACCATCTCTTCTTAGCATAGTCCCATTAAGATATTTACTATGACTACCAACATAAGCTAAGTTTCTAGCACCATGCTCTAGCAATTCTTTAGCAGCTAATTTCCCGCCTTCATAATTATCCGATGTAACATAAGATACTTTTTTATCAAAATAACGGTCTAAACTAACGAATGGAATATTGGAATAAATATATTGACCAATATCACTGTAAGTAATCGCAATAATTGCATCAATTTTATTTTGCTTCAGCATCTTAATATATTTTGCTTCTTCTGCTGGATTACCGTTAGAATTACATAATAATATTTTATAGTCTTCATTATCTAAACGTTTTTCTACATAATAAGCGAATTCTGAGAAAAATGGATACCAAATTGAAGGCAAAATAAGAGCTATGGCTCTTGAGGAATTGGTCTTCAATCCTCTAGCATATTCATCTGGAATATAATTTAATTCGTTAATTGCTTGATTAACCTTAACTAGAGTACTTTCTTTAACTCCTGGCACATGATTAATCACACGAGAAACCGTACCTACTCCTACCCCTGCTCTTTGAGCAACATCCTTCATAGTTGTCACTTTTATCACCTCTTTTTTTCACTTTCTTTTTCATTATACTTCAATAATCTTTTTTCAACTGATTCATTAATTCAAAATTGTTGGTAAAAATGCCTGCTACGCCGCGTTTCATATATTTTTTAGCCAATTTAGGATTATCCACAGTCCAAATGCGCTGTGTAATTTTGCTTTGCAAGTACCAATGTGGATGAATTGCCGCAAAATGATTTTTTCTAACAAATCTTTGTGGAAAAATAACCGGAACTTTGGTTAAAAAGCAATATTGCTGATGCGGATCGATTTGCTGGCAGTTTTTTAATGTTTGATAATTAAAAGACGAAAAGATAATGGGATGCACGAAGTGATACTCTTTTACCAGTGCCAAAACAATAGCTTCGATTCCCTTATCGTGAATCTTATTAGTCTTGAACTCTAAGTTAATGTACAAATCTTTATCCTGCAAAATTTCAAAAAGTTCTCTCAACATAGGTACAGGCTCACCATTTTTCAGATGAAACTTCCTGATCTCATTCAACGTATAATCCTTGATATAGCCACTACCATCAGTTGTCCGATCAATCTCTTCGTCATGCATAACTACGGGGACTTTATCTTTAGTCATATGCACGTCAAACTCAACACCTTCTGCACCATGCTTTGCTGCATAGCGAAAACCTTCTAAAGAATTTTCTGCAAACTTCACCGGCAAGCCTCGGTGAGCAAAAATAATTGTTTCTGTCATATTTTACCCTACAAAAAAATACCACCTTACGGCAGCATCCTTTTTCAAAATTAATCTAACACAATTGCACCCTGAGTTGCCAATGCATCACGTACAAGAGTCTTAACATCTCTTCTAATAACCATACCATCAGTTTCTTCAATATATTCCTTATATTGAGGACTTTGTACATGCTTATCATATGCTTCATCGTTTGCATAAACTTCAACAAAGTTCCATTCGTTAGGATTATCCTTGTTAGTACCTGACATCATAATTTCCATACCTGGTTCAGATGCAATGCTGGTAGTCATTTCCTTCTTAACTGAATGTGAGAACTTTTCAGCATCTTTCTCTTTAACTTCAACAGTTACCAGACGCATAACGAAATTATCTGCATAGCTGTTCAAAGCCTTTTGTGCATGAGTAGTGATTACTTCTGGCTTTAAGTTGATGATCTTCTTGTCAGTGCTAATGCTATCTACAGTTTCTTCAAAATCTACTGCTGACATTGATGCGATGTGCACGTCTTCAGCTTCCTTGTTACGGAATAATTCGATCTTGTAATTGTCTTCACCCTTAGCATCATCATGAGCGCTGCCAATTACTAAAGTTCCTTCTTCAGCTGGGATAGAATCGCGCATATACTTTTCAGCCTTGCGAATATATTCATCGCGATCATTTTCTGCAATATTTAATTTAGTAATTTTAAAAATTGGTGTTTCATCCATTTTTCTTGCCTCGTTTTTTATTCTTTACATACTTAATTATAAGCTAATGTAAAAAAATGAACTCTTTATTTTTCAGTTAATTGTTCAATTTTTAATTTTTTAGCAGGCCAGCAGCTTTTTACATATTCAACTTCATGTCCGTTGCTCTTCAGTTGAACATATTCAGCATTGTGAAAGCCATGGAACTTGTGGTTGCCAGCCTTTTCACGAATATACCGACTCATGCTATCGCCATGACCGACTACTAAAATATTTTCGCCGTCTTTGGCATCCCGCAAGATCAAATTAATTCCGCGCTCCATTCGTTCAACCACTTCACGATTATCTTCCATTGAACCGGATCTAAACTTCATAAGCGGCCACCAAAAGTTTTTCTTAGCTTCAAATGGTCCATAATTTTTCTCTTTTAAATCCTTCAAACGTTCATAATCCATTTCAGGACCAACAATAATTTCTAGCGTATCACTAGCGCGCTCCTGCGTTGAACAATAAGCCTTATCAAATACTATTTGCTTTTTCTTAAAATAATCACGCAAAGCTTCAGCCTGCTTAATACCTAACTTAGTTAAAGCAGAGTCACAGCTACCTTGCATTCTTTGTTGGGCATTGAATAATGTCTGTCCATGTCGTACTAAATATAAATTTATCGCCATTTAAATTTGTTTCAAACCCTCCGCAGGCCATACATACTTATCCAAATGAACATTTTTACCATCAACTGACAACTTAACAATAGAAGCATTGGCAAAACCAGCAAAGTTAGGATCAGCAACATCTCTTACATATTTGGCCAAAATGTCACCATGGCCAACAATCAATGCAGTTTCGCCATCGTTGATGTTGTCTAAAATTTCCACAACTGCACGATGCATTCTATTAACAACATCTTCGTCCTTTTCCATAGTTGGATCAACATTAGGATTATTGTAATTCCAAGGAAGCAAAAATTCATCTCGACCTTCAAAAATACCGTAACATTTTTCACGCAAATCCTTTAATCGCTTATATGGCATTTGATGATCTGTAGCAATCTCCAAAGTGTCACAAGCACGTTCTTGGGTTGATGAAAAAGCCTTGTCAAAATGAATATTATTTTTTTGGAAGTAGTCGCGTGCCATCTCTACTTGACGAATTCCCATCTCATTTAATGGAGAATCACACCTTCCTTGCACCTTGTGATAATAATTAAAATATGTCTGTCCGTGTCGCAGTAAATATAAAGTTTTTTTCATTGCTTCCTCCGTAGTATTTTTTATCTATCATATCAAAAAAGCACGCTTAATACGTGCTTAATTTAACTTTTACGGCCTAAAGTTGGTGTTGTACTTTTCACTTCCCACAATAAAAGTTGGAACGCTAATGAAGTGCATTGAATAAATCTTGCCCGTCTTAGAAATACTAAAGCCATAATAATTATGATCGCCATCATGACTTGATCCTTGAGTATTGAACAAGTCACCTGCATGTTCCCATTCGCGGTACAAAGACTTGTTTTTACGCTCATCTTCACCAGATCCGGCAAAACCAAAAATCATTTGTTTTAAGCCAAAGTAAACGTTGCGCTTCATTTCACCCATTGGCATAGTAGTTTTATTAATAGTAAAGCCGGCCATATCTTCTACATAGTTATCATCTAGTTCAAGACCATGCTTTTGACAAGCTTTAACAATACCTTCCACATAATGTCCTTGATCTTTAATGCTACGGCCGTGTTCTTCATATTCCTTAGCAATATCATCAGCTAATTCTTGCGTGCCAGTGCTATAAATCCAAGGTTCAAGACCTAATTGTTCACGAGCACTATTAATTACTCTTAACGAAAAATCAGCTAATTCATGTTGTTCACTTGCAGAAAGCTTGTCTGGATTGATAAGTCTTTTATCGCTTGCAGTTTCACCTGTGGCAACGCGTGAGAAATTATTTTCTTCCATGCCCTTCATCGAAGCGGCAATGAATTCTTCACTTGGGTGGCCTTTATATGCTTCTAATAGTTCAGAACGTGTATAACTACTTGGCAACTTAATAACGGCCTGACTATATCTTTCAACCGTCTTCTTCACCAATTTGGCATTCTTAGCTAAAATCCAATGTGAGTTATTACCAATTTTATAAGCTAAATGCTTTTTCTTGCCAATTTTTAGATATTTCTTAGCAGAATAAGAATATGTTCTGCTTGTATAAGCGTAATATTTAGATTTTTTACCACGATTGGTATAAAGACGTACTTTCTTATTTCCTTTTACTCGCAGTTTACCTTTGCTGGCTGCTTGCACTACTTGAGGATGAGTTTGCGTAAGCATGCCAACTGGTCCCATTAAACAGACACTAGTGAGCAATGTCACCATCATTTTCTTTTTCATAATTGTCCTCACTTTCTAGGCACTGTCATCATTATAGTTTTATTATATCGTAGTCTTTTAAATTACAAAAAAGACACCCCTCCGAATCTGGAAAAGTGCCTCCTTTTTATTATTCAATTGTTATTTAGTTTTTAACTGATTAATACCAGCCGTTTGCTTGCCAGAATGACTTAGCAGCAGTCCATGAACCGTAACGGCTTTGTACGTATTGGTCAGCAACTCTTTCTTGGTTGGCAGCTGAGTAGTCACCGTTCAAGTATGATGCTGAAAGTTGGTACTTACCTACGTATTGACCGTTAGAAGCACTGTATGAGCCACCTGATTCACGGCTAGCAATCCAAGCCTTAGCACTTGCTTCTGAGCCTGATGCGTTTGAAGTGTATGATGAAGCGCTAGTATTTGAAGCAGTTTGAGTATTTTGAGTTTGTGATTGTACTGGAGCTTGAGTTGAAGCTTGAGCAGTAGTTTGAGTTTGGGTAGCAGCTGCGTGGTAACCAATAGTTACGTACTTAGCACGAACCCATTGGTTCTTACCTAAGTCGTACCACTTGTGGCCCTTTGAGTCGTATGCAGTCTTAATAACTTTCCATGAAGTGTTGCTTGCTAAAGTTTGACCAATTGCTACTGGATTTTCATAGTTGTTGTATACGTTGATTGAGTTATTTGAAACGTAGTTTACAGTTACTACGCTTGCATCGTTTTGGACGATAGCAGCTTGTGCAGTGTTTGAACCTGCGTTGTTTGCTACTACTAAACCTGTAACTGACATAGCAGCTACTGCAATTGACTTAACTAAGATAGATTTAATCTTCAAAAAAATTCTCTCCTTAAAGTTATAAAAAATAATATAAGTAACGAATTTTCACTTATTCGTCTGTCTGTATTCAATTGATATCGTATATACTACAAGCTTTTCGTTTCAGAACCATAACAAGAATATCACTCAATCATTAAGAAAACATTACTTAATATGACATTATTGTAACATTTGTAACATTAGTGTAAATTTATTTAGATAATACAAAATACTGATCTATCAAGGTTTCTAGCACTTTTATTTTTAACTTGCTATGTGCAAAAGCATGTTCGTATTTAACAAGCTGAAATATTGCTGCAAACAAAATAGATTCTTTCCAGTTAGAAAGTTAAGTGCTATAGTAAAAATGTATTTTTAAATAAAAGCGAGGAATAAATCATGACTAAATACGAAGTTAAGTTAACTGAAGAAGATTTACAAATGATCAAAGATTGTCACTCAAAGAACCCTTCAATCATGAAGGCTATGAACGAAGCTAAGAAAGTTGAAGACTAATTAATATTTTTGATCTCTAAATCTAAAAAGCATCCCAATCGGGATGCTTTTTCTTATTCATCAAACTTTGTTCCTTGTGGATTTTTCCAATTATAAACGCGAACAACCTCACCGTTTCCATCAAGCACTACAACATTGCCATCATTATGTGGATAAATTAAAGGATCAGAATGTGATCCACCATCAGTAAAAATTCTGGCTGGTTCACCTGGATACTGCATTTTTCTAACAATACAGTCATCCTTTTGCAGTTGCTTCATTTTTCGCCCATCATCGTATTTACCTTCTAAAGCAGCTGTAGGCGTATGACCCGTCACAATTGTTTTACCAGTTCGATTATGGGCAATCATTTTTTCCGCTTGATCAGAATACCAATATTCTTCTCGTGCCCAAATCCGATAAAAGTCATAATCAAACTTCAAACCATAAACTACCTTATTGTATGTAGTGGGATCATTATATTTTTCATCAGGGCGCACACCCGCATGAACAAAAATAATCTGCGGTGTATCATACATTGTCGGACATGATTTTAAGAAACGATAATATTTACTTTCTCTAACTTCATCGGGCAAAAGCGTCCGGCCAAATATATTGGTTAAAGTCTTCCCACCGCCGTTATAGAACCAGATTCCATCTTGATGCTCAGTTCCTTCAGCGAAATTAAGCATCATTTGTTCATGATTACCTAATAAAACAAGGGCACCTTGGTTTTTCTGATCTATTAAATAATCCAAAACTTCTTTAACATGTTCACGTCCATCAATATAATCACCACCGGTAACCAATTGAGCTAATGGATAGTCTTTCTTGGCTTGTTCAATTAAATCAATTGTCTCTAAATTGCCATGAATGTCAGAAATAAAAATATAATTATCCTTTTTCTGATCATCTTCAAAAGTTTGATCAACAATTTTACGGGTCATTCTTACCCCTTCTTATCTTTTTTTAGACTATTAATTTGTTTCATTCCACGCTTTTTGCAAAACATCACTAAAATGTTGCAATTCGTTTTCATCAAACACAATTAATAAACCATTTCTAATTACATCCATTTTTTCATCGCCATTACGACTTAATTCCAAGCTAGAAACAAATAATACATTTTCATCAGACGCTTTCATTAAGACATATTTAGCCTCATATGGGGCGCTCCCTTGACTATCGTCTAAATATTCCATAGCAATTTGATCTAGCAACTTTTGAGGGAATTCAAATGCTTGAATAGTACTCTCAGCTTCTTTTTGACTTACCCAACCTTGATAATTATCAGGTGTAACTTCATCAGGCATTTTCATTAACATAAATTGTGATTTGTTTTTATCAATAAATAATTGGCAAAGTGGCATCGCTCTTCCTCTCTTCTATTACATCATTTTCTTCTTACTTCTATTATAAGCTGCTTTTGTATCAACCATTAGAAAATCGACTACAATAATGTTAGAAAATATTGGTTAAATATATCCACTTTATTTTATTTGAATACATTTT
>NZ_PCYT01000043.1:0-13789 GCF_002553735.1 Lactobacillus sp. UMNPBX17 | reverse complement strand
CAACGGACGAGCCAAAACAATTTCTGATGCAGAATAATCAGCATGTCGAGCACCTTCCAACCATCTTTCCGCATTATTTTCATCTTTCAACCATTTGCTTTCAGGCTTAACCAGCTCGTCAAAAATGACATTACCAATTTGATCTACTGCACCGATGCCAACAGTAACAAGCCCATGGTCACTTGTGTAGTAATCCTGCCAAATATACAGCTCTGTGATCTTAGTTGCCTTTGTAGCATCATAATAAATCGCAGTAGCACTGCAACTGCCATTAGTCCACAATTCGACCCCTTTGCCACTTGGCATTAATCCCTCTTCGGCTAATTGCTTCTTAGTTTTATAATTAGCATATTTTTCATGCTTGGTTTTGATTTCCATAATAGCCCCCTTAGATAGCAAACAGATGTTCGTATATTTACCATTTTACCCTAATAAAAAGACAAAGAAAAGCATTTTTTAATAAATTGTTTTATGGATATAGTGGTAAGCACTCCTCAATGGGGCAAGTCTGCTCTCCGCCGGCTACACTCCTACGGAGTTCCGCATCGGCTCAAGCAGCCAAGCCCCAAAGTTCCGTGCTTACCACTATATCCACCTATACCACTTACTTATCATTAAAATGATGATTTTAACGATAGCGCACAAATATGCACTATTTCAGTATTCAAACTGCAACTAAAAATATCCTTGTGAAAATAAAACCGTATAGAAAAAGAGAACCCCGTCATTACAGGATTCTCTTTTTTGTTTTTTCAAAACTTCACAATTATACCAATTATCAAAAGCTAGATAAACATTGTAAATTACAATAACAAAATTTACATTCCACGTGAGTTAAATAAACGCATGTTGCTGGTAAATCATAAGAAAACAAACAACAATATTTACATTTCTCATAGGATAAATATCTATCTGTATAATACTACAAAACAAAAAAGGCAGCCAACTTGGCTGCCCCGAAAACGTGAATGAAATAAACCTTCACATTTATCATATTACTTCACTAATAGTATAGCATGCAAAAATCATTTAATCATGTAAAATCTATCGACTTCAACAATTACATCAGCTTTATTCCCTGCATTGTTTTTCTCTTTAAGATATAAATGATATGCCATTAATAAGTCGGCTAATGAATATTTATCACTAAGCACATGTGCTACCGGATAAATATTAGTCCAGTTATCCATTTGAGATGTCAATAAAACAAAATTTCTTTGGGATTCAGGTAGTACATTTATGCTTTTCTCAATGGCTTCGGAATCTCCATTATTTCCATTCCTATAACATTCATGATACTTCTGCATAGATTCTATAGCATTTTTTATTAAATTCATTTTTACTTCCTTGCAATCATTTAAGACCGTAATACATTTATTTAACAAAATTCTTTAATACATCTTGAGTATTTAAATGTGTCAGAAATATCTGGATCTTTTTATTCTTATCTAATAGATAATCTTTATCAAGATCCAAAAACACTTCTGTATTAGTCTTCCCTGCCGTAGGCATAATAAGAGAATTATACGTTTTAGATGCTTTTTTATATAGAAGAATATGATATACAAATTGTTTAGTATCTAATTTATCCAATTTCGTATAATACTTTGAATCAAAAATATATTGCTCATTATTATTCTTATCTAAATAATAATGATCCGGATATAATTTATGATCCAAATGGGCATCATCATAATGTTTAATCGTATACTTCTTAAATTCTCCGGCTAATCGATTACCATCAAACTTTAAATAATCTTCTCCATTATTATTTTTAGCTATCCCTGAAAAGTATTTATTCAAGTACTTCTCAACAGCTCTTTCCCATATACCATCATAACTATAGTATTTAATATCTTTTGCATTAGTTCCATCGTTATTAAGACCTTGATAGAATTGAATCAGATTATCAACTAAATGTTTATAGATATCTTTAAATACTTTAGGTTTGATACTATATAACTTCTGAACAATAGCCGCATAATTACCGTTTAGTGGACATGTAGTTCCTCTCACAGCAAGCTCTGAAAACTTAGGCAAAAACAAGAATTGACCATATAAGCTAAAAGTATAATTTATTGCAAAAACCATACAGTCAGTAATAAATGTCTCTGTATAATTTCTATCTTCAATATAAAAGGGCAAGAACAGTAAATTTTCCTTGCTAATAACCTTACTGGACCGCGAAATAGTCTTCTTCCAAGCTATTTTACCTTTATATCCTTTTTTGAAAATTTTATTTTTAACATTATATAATCCATAATTTCGATAATAATTATAAATTTCATTAAATGCTTGAAATGCAAAACTAGTATTAATATCAGAATCATTCTGATAATCAGAATAATGCGGATTGAGCCTGTAAGAAATAATAGTATTAATTATTAACTTAATATGATTAATCTTCTCATCCATTGGAAGAGCGTTAAATTCTTGAAGTTTTATATAGTGCTTCGGAAAAGAAACAAGTACGGCATTATCATTAAAAACAACACCAGTAAAATCACTAGTCTGAATAATTTTATTGTGCTTTTTAATCTTATTAGTATCCTGAAAACCTAGATTAAAATTGGATGCTATCTTACTTGAAATAGGCTGTCCATCCTCTACAGCAATAATTTTAAGATCATTCCATTTGATCATTATCATCACCATTTTCAAATAATTTCAAAAAATCATTTGAAAAGATCTGTTCCTTATTGAATTTAGAATATAGAGCTGAAAAACTATGAATATTTGGCTTAAACAATGTCTGTTGTGGGTTAATGGCCACATCTTGCCATAGATAATGCAGCAGTTTATCTCTAAGTAGCTTCTGAACAACGTCTTGAGTCGTATCATTTCCATCAGGGAATTTGATGAAATATGCACCGATTTGCTTATCTTCCGTTAATTCCAATTCATTGACAATGTAGTCATCTAAATTGGTGAAGAAAGTCTTCCAGTCAGTAGGTTTATCCAATCCTTTGATCTCAATAATTGGATTATTTTCAAAATTGCCGGTTACTACTGTTGGTGTGTATTTCCATGAGAATCTGCGTTTAAACGCTGTGTCCATTGCAAAAACGTTTTGATCACTGGTGTTAACAGTACCTACGATGTAAAGATTGGATGGAATATATACCTTATGTTCCGGATCCTTCCAAATGTGATCAGCAATCAGATCATTGTTAATGCTGTATTCACTTCTACCATTTGAATCTCTGTCCAATAGTTGAAAAATATCGCCAAATACGCCTGCTACATTGGCTCTACTCATCTCTTCAAGGATAAGTACTACAGGATCAGAATAGCGTTCATATGCTCTCTGAAGGGCTTCAGTGAATACTCCTGGTTTGAAGTCGTATGTAATATCATCTTTACCTGATGAATTTTCCTTTACAGTGGGCTGTAATTGTCCCACGAAGTCAGAATATTCATATTCTGGATGAAGTGTAGTTCTAAATACCAGATCGTTATCATCCTGCGGATCGTAATCTTCAACCCCAATTTCTTTAACATAATCAGTAATACCATATGATTTACCGGTACCTGGGGCACCATAGAAGATTACATTTTCACCGCCTGTACGAGTCTCTGCGGCCGATACTTCAGGTAGATTATCATCAACATCAGAATTGCTATTAAGAGTTTCCTCTACTACCTTATACGTATCTCGATACAACTTATTATCTACTAGTTTTCCGCTATCTGTTTCCGCAGTAGCAATATATCGTATGAGGGTATGAATATCTGAACGGGACTGTACAACATTAAAGGTTGAGTAAACAGTTGATACCCAAAAGTCATTTCTATCTACAGTCTTGGCGCCACCCCAAGTAGAATACTCTGTCGTAAATTCTAAGATCTTATCAGCATTCTTAGGATCATGAACCTTGTTATGAATGCTATCTACTAAGAATCCTGTCTTCTTATCTCTTGCTTCTTTAGCTACAACATCAGTTTCTGAATCACAGTCCTTAAGCAATTCTTTGACGACACTTTGATACCCCCATAAGATACCCACATATTTATATGCATAGCATGCTAATAGCAGTGCAGATAATGATGTAAAAACATAGCTGCCATTTGTCTTTATAAGGATGTTACTAGTGCCTTTATAAAAAATCATCGTTTCCGGATGTTTTAAATTATTGCCCGCAGTTTGCCATTCAGCCTGTAGCTCTGGAGTAAATGTTTTAACGTTGCCAAGTCTTTCAATGATGTGTTCATTATTAAATGCTTCCATCACTGTTTTTCTGTATTCACTTATCTTAGGAAGTTTATCTAACAATTCATCGCAGGTCTCACTCATGGATCTATTCCTCCATTTCTTTTCCATAAATATAACACAAATGAATTGACAGAATCTCCTTTTAAATGTATTGTGTCATTTATAGGACATAATGTCCGGATTTAAACCGGGTTTACGTAAAAAGGAGATTACAAATGAATAGCGCAGATGCAATAAGAGAGAAGCGTGAACGGCTTCATATGACACAAAAAGAACTTGCCGACGCAGTAGGCCTAGGCAAGTTCGGAGACAGAACTATTAGACGTTGGGAAAAGGGAGAATCAGATCCTAAGCCCCTTGAAGTGAAGGCTATTCTTAACTTCCCTGAAACAGCGCCATTTAAAAATCCTGAACACGCAAAGTACAGTATGATCGACCTTTTTGCAGGTATCGGTGGTACCAGATTAGGATTCTATCAAACAAATAAAGTTAGGAACGTATTCTCAAGTGAATGGGATAAGTTCTCTCAAAAAACTTATTATGCTAATTTCGGTGAACATCCTGAAGGAGATATAACCAAGATTGATGCCAAGGATATCCCAGACCACGACATTCTTGTTGCAGGATTCCCTTGTCAGGCATTCTCACAAGCCGGAAAGAAGTTAGGTTTTGAGGATACCCGAGGCACCTTATTCTTTGATGTAGCTAGAATTCTTAAAGAAAATCGTCCAGCTGCATTCCTTCTTGAAAATGTTAAAAACCTAAGATCACACGATCACGGTAGAACATTTAAGGTAATTATGAATACCTTAAATGACCTTAATTACTCAGTCAGCTACGCATTATTTAAAGCTAGAGACTTTGGTGCACCTCAAAATAGAGAAAGAATATATATAGTAGGTTTTAACAAAGACAAGGTTAAAAATCCTGAAGACTTCAAGTTTCCAGTCCCACCTAAGCCTAAGACTAGAGTAGGCGATATTTTGGAGGATTACGTTGATCCAAAATACACTATCTCTGATAGATTATGGGCTGGCCACCAAAGACGTAAGAGAGAAAACAAGGCAAAAGGAAAGGGCTTCGGTTATTCATTAGTAAATGCCGACAGCCCTTATACCAACACTATTTCTGCTCGTTATTATAAAGATGGTAGTGAAATTTTAGTTGAACAAAAAGGCAAGAATCCACGTAAGGTTACACCAAGAGAAGCCGCACGACTTCAAGGTTTTCCTGAGAACTTCATCATTCCAGTCTCAGATACTCAGGCATACAAGCAATTCGGTAACTCTGTTTGTGTATTAGCAATCCATGCAATTGCAGAAAACATCATTGCATTCCTTGATAAGAATTACGAGAAATAATTAATCTTCCTTATTATTCTCGTTGTCAATCTTCCCACGAATATGCCACATAACAATCTGAGCATAATATTCAGGATCTTTGAGCACTTTCTTTGACCAAAATCTAAGGACGGTCCAGCCGTCCTTTTTTAATTGCTCATTTACTTTTTGATCATGCCGCATATTGCCTTCAATTTTGTTTATCCAAAATTCTCGGTTTCGCTTTAATCTTGCTTTATGCTTTGCCCAATGATGTCCATGCCAAAACTCACCATCAATAAAAACAGCAATCTTATACTTGGTAATTGCGATATCCGGCTTACCTATTAAAACTTTGTAATTAGTTCTGTATCTCACGCCATATTTCCATAAAAGTTTACGAAGAATTACTTCGTCTTTTCCATTTTTGGTATGAACACGAGACATCTGTTTACTTTTCTCTGGAGTTGTTTTCAATTTATACTTCATAATCTACTGCCACAAAGTAATATTTTCATTCATTATAACAACTTTTCTAGCTCATTAAATCTGTTATAATGAATGAGTAAATAAAAAAATATATGAAAAAAGCACCTTCGCTGTTTTGGCCGACAAGAAGTTGCTTTGATCTTTTTTTCTTCAATTCGTAATGTATTATATCCCAAAAAATGATATAGTGCAAAATTCTAATTTGAAAATAAAGACATCAACAAGCTCTTCTATGAGTGTGCTTTTTTCGTACAAATTCATAGGAGGGCTTTTATTATGCCAACAAACGGATTCTACAACGTCAATGAAGTTTACACTGAGAAGTATTATCAACTGCCTCAGTGGCTCTTTACAAACGAAAAATACAAGGATTTGAGCAACAATGCACGCATTGCTTATGCACTATTAAAGGACCGCAATCGCTACTCTATCAAGAATCATTGGTTTGATGCAGACGGCAATATTTATTTTATTTTCACTAATAAGACATTAGCAGATATGCTAAACGTCACTGAACGAACTATTACGTCCGTTAAGAAAGAATTAGTGACTCACAGACTTCTTTACATTAAGAAAATGGGTTTTGACAATAAGATCAAGCAAAACCTTCCTAGCAGATTATATTTGCTTAAACCAGTACTATCTGCAGAAGAAGTTTACAACAATATGATCCAAGAAGAGGTCTCAGCCTTACAGCCACGCGGACAGGAAAATATTTCCTCTCCGGCACAAGTGCCTTCAGCCTTACAGCCACGCGGACAGGAAAATATTTCCTCTCCGAAAAATGAGGCCTCAGCCTTACAGCCACGCGGACAGGAAAATATTTCCCTATATCTAGAAAATAATAATCTAGATACTAATAAGATACATAAAGATACTCAATTAGATTTTTCATCAAAAGAATATTCGACCAAAGAAATTAATGAGCAAAACAGAGATCTAATTAAACATGCGAAGGAATATTACACTCAGACTGATACTAATGATAAAGTAATCCTTAATTCTAAAGCACTTAATTTACTAGCTATGTGGGTCAGAACTCCGCAGGAGCTCAATAGAGTGGTCAGAATTATTTTAAATGCTCGTAATAGTGTATTAACCCAATTGCAAGAAAAGGGCGTTAAAAACGCTGAATATATCCTCAGAATTGATGGGAATCAACAACAAGATCCAGAAGAGCTAAAAGCACTCAAAGAATTAGGAATTGAAACAGATAAGTTACAAAACGAAATTACTAATACTCTTCGAAGAGTATTGAATGCAATGCGCAGAATGTCAGATAATGGAACTGACTTTAACACTGAGAATTATCTGTTCGGTGCATTTAAGCGCATGTTTGCAGATTATGCAGAAAAGGTAATTGAAAAAAGAGAAAAGCTACAAATTGAATGGAACTAGTGCAAGCATTAATGTGCATTAGTGCAAAAATAGAGGAATATTTATGTCTAAGAAAATGTACACTGTTGCTGATATAGCAAAGATTACCGGATATAATCGGTCAACGGTTACTCGTTGGTTGGATAAGCAAAAAATCAAAAATGCACAGATGCAAGGCAATGCACCTTTATATGATGCACAGGTCTTGGATAAGTTTAAGAAAACGCATAATAGCAAGCAAAGCAAAGAATCTAAGCAAGATAAGACTGATAAGCTTATTGCAGAAAAAGATGCACGCATTAGTGCACTCACAGATGAAATTGAACTGCTGAAAAGTCAATTAAAGGTTAAAGATGATCAAATAAGAGTTGCTAATCAATTAGCTGACCAGGCACAAAAATTAAATCTTGCAGATAAACCTCAGCTTACTCATTCTGCAGAAGTAGAAGAAAAGAAAAATGTGACTCCGGACACTTCTGATGATAAAAAGCAAACAGAAAAAGCTGAAGAAGAACACAAGAGTTGGATCAGCAAATTATTTAGAAAATAGCATCTATTCATTTTAATTATAGCGTTGCATATATTATAACTATTTGGTATAGTATTAGTACATCAGGAAAGACATAAATTTATATAGAAAAGAAATTAAGCAATGATGAATCGATCGAAGAAAGAAGTCGAGAAAGCATCATTGCTTTTTTTGATGCTTTCGCAAGTTATTTAGTAACTTATATGGAAACAAATTAAAAAAGCGAAAATTTAATAAATTTGAGTATTGTTTTAAGAAATCAGTACCAGACACCTCAACTATCAATCTATACATAAGGAGGAAAAGTGAATGAAATTTGAATTAACAGAACAATCTGTTCAATTTACTTTTGGTAACAAGCGATACAAGAACGGTTTAGCAACTAAGTCTTACGCTAACGTTAAGAAGGAAACACCTGCTGACAAGCTTAAATTAGTTGGTCAAACAATCGCTAATTTGCAAGAAGATAGTCTTGACGACGTAATCTTAGTGCAAAAACAACGCGTTATTGATGTCGCTGAATAATTAAATATTAGATAGAAAGAAGGAATGAAGAATGGCTATTAAAACTACTAAAACTCTTAGACTTAGTTTCCGCAGTTCAGAAGGCAAGTCAACTTCTATGATCTTAGCAAACGCTGCTGACAACTTGCCAGCAGACAAGGTTAAGGATGCGATGAACAAGATTTCAGGCGCCAATGTCTTTGAAAAAGATGGCGTTGCTATCTACGCAGAACCTACTGCTGCTAACTACATTGAGCGTACTGTTACTCCAGTTTTTGATGATTCAGAAGCTGAAGTAAAGGACGCTGAATAATTGTCTTAAAGGGGAAGGGATTAAGTTCCCTTCCTCTTTTTTGTTTAAGGAGTAAAAATGAACAAATATCTTGAATTAGTAGGATATGCACGTCCTGTTTATCGCAAGTGTGAGCTATGTAAGCGAGTAAAAGACGTTAATTATCGTTTAGATGTCAAAAATGCTGAATCATCGGTAATGCTTGTTGGAAGTCTCGACTTATGCAAGCACTGTGCGGCGAATATGGGCGAAATTATCCAAAAGGAGGATTAATGAACATAACCCAAGAAATCGTTAAATACATGCTAGAACAGGCCTCAGGCGTGGTAATTGCACTAATGTTGATCTGGCGAATTGAGGCTAAATTAGACGGATTAACATCAGCAATTATGCATTTATCGGATGCTAAAACTAGCAAATAGACACACGACCAATTTCTATATTTATGCAAAAGCTAATAAATGAGTTTATCGAAGACCAACGCCTGGAAGGTAAGGCTGGCGGTACTTTAAGGGAATATAAGCAACGATTAGAAGAGATTGAGACCTATCTCAACAATAAGAACTTAACTATACAAAATACAAAAAAGGCAGATTTATCAGATTACACTAAGACACTTTTTAAAAAGCGTCAGAAAATCACGACAATCAGAGGAAAATTATCGACTTTTAGGATATTTTGTTTATGGGCATTTAAGAAAGGCTATATAGCCGAAGTGATAATCAGTCCGGACGACTATCCAAAAAATGTCAGCGTCAATCGAGTAAAAAGATTAACGAATGAAGAATTACGCATTTTTAAAGCATATATTGAAAACTTGCAAGAGAATGCCAGAGCTGCCTTTTGGCTTCTGTATGGATCAGGCTGTCGTGTAGCTGAAGCTGCGCATCTTAGACCTGAAAACGTAACTCTTCGAGGAAAATCAGTTTTTATCGATATTAAAGACGCAAAATGGGGCAGTGATCGATGCATACCTATTATCAACGAAGAAGCCGCCAAGATCGTATGGAAGTATCGAAGCGAGCTTGAAATTGATAATCGACCGCTATTTAGGCTATCTAAGAGAACATTACAAGGATATGCCACTCAATTTGCAAAAGACACTGGCATAAATTTCCACTGTCACTTGCTGAGACACACCTTTGCGGCGCTTTTAACTGAAAAAGGCGTGCCCCTAACAACGATACAGTATCTCTTGGGACACAAGAGTTTAGGAATGACAGCTCATTATGCTCAATCAGCATTAGTAGATCTGTCAGACATTACACCAGAAATATAATTTTTATAAGGGAGAAAAAGAAGATGAACGACATTAAGATTTTAGGAAGATTAACTGACACACCAGAAATTAAGAGATCAGCATCAGGCCGTGATTATGCATGGTTTACTGTAGCTGTACCTAGACGTAACAATCGCGATGAAGCTGACTTTATCCGTTGTGTTGCTTTTGACAAGCTGGCAGCTGCAATTGTTAAGCATTGCGGAAAAGGTCGTCAGGTACTGTGCAATGGGCGCTTACAAGTCTCAACTTCAATCGACGATGATACAAAAAGAATTAGATATCATCATACAGTCGTAGTATCCGGAACTCATTTCTTACATGATCCAAACAGAAACAATGCTGCGGAATCTGCGATGGCTGCATAATAATTTTTAAACTTAGAGGGCTGTCAACGGTAATCGCAGGTGCAAAGCACCGAGAATTAAGGAGTTGACGGCCTTTATTACTACCCAAGCTATTAATTAGCAAAACAAAGAAATTGTTTTGCCTGCCTAGCGGCGAGCGTGGGGTTTGGGGCTTGCCCCATGATTATGTATGTATCGCCCCCTATAACTAATAGGGGGGTAGAAAATACAAATGATATATAAAGGATAGAAAATATATGTTATCTGTAATGATTGACTGGCTAGAATTTACAGTCTTGGAATCTCAATTGCCGATGGTACTAAATACAATGGGACTAAAATGGGAAGATTTTTCTCAATTAGCCAAGGGAAGGTTTGGTTATCATAATCAGCTTAAGTGGAATGGTGGCAATCTTTTTATCATGTTTACGGCTAATAGTGATAATAAAGACATTGATATTAATACTAAGATCAATGCCAAATCGGGCGTACATGTAATGCTTACAGGACAAGGCTGTCGCCAATATTCTTCAAAGCAGGACTTAGTATTTTTAATTAAACGTCTGTATTTGTTAAAAAATCGCGTTAATTTTACCAGGATCGACCTCGCCATTGATGATCATGAATCCAAATTACTTGATTATGACCGCATCCATGATTCAGCGATCAAAGGTCACTTCACATCACGTTGGAGTAAGTGGGACGAAGTAGTATCACGTCAAACATCAACTAATGAATACCTCGGACGGACAATGTATTTTGGCTCACAAGCTTCTGATCTTTTTTGTCGAATTTATGATAAATCACTCGAAAGAAAAGCAAATTCCGACGAAGAAGTACCAGGTAAATGGACAAGATTAGAAATTGTTTATCGCAAAGATAGAGCAACAAAACTCGTAGATTTTTTAATAAAAAGCGAAAAACCACTAGGACATGTGCTGAGAGGAACGCTCAGACAGTACTTACGTTTTTTATTACCGTCAACTGACCAAAATAAAGCTAGATGGCCGTCTGCTGAATGGTGGGAATTACTACTAGCAGATGTAGAGAAATTACAACTGACCATAAAAAAAGAGGCTAAAACCATTGAAGATATGACTTCATGGGTAGACAAACAGATAGCCCCGACAATCGCAACTATTTTAAAAGCCCAGGAGGGCGACATGAGTTGGCTAAGGAAAATCATATTAGATGGATCAAACCGATTAAAACAAAAGCATAAAGATGCAATTTATCAATATCTAGGAAAGGAAAAAGCTGCCTAAATGACAACTACTACTGACTTAATCAAAATTACACCGAGAACTGCAACAACACAGAATTATCCACGCTTAGCATTTTGTTCCGCAATTACCCCAGCAACATCTGAACATTACAGCCATCTGCGTGAAGCAGGTATTGATACTGCAAGTATCTGCCTAGGCTTGTCCGGATATAATCACTACAAGTTTTCTGTGATACATACTAACTTGGCACGCCAAGCAGGAATGACTACTCATGCTTTTTATGTAACAGATCTAAATGAGATCACTGATGACTTATATCAACTGTCTAATAGATTCTGTAAATTAGGATATAGTGCTCAATCCAAAATAACCATTTGGGTCACCAGTAACCGGTATATCAAGGATAAGGAAGAACGCATTAATGAATTAATCGATCTTATCTCCCGCTGGCATAACCGTGAATTGATCGATGTTGCTTTTTATAAAAGAGACATTGATGCAGGTATGTATAACCTCTCCAAATTACCTAAGATGATTAATCTAACGATTATCAACTGCAATGCCCTGTCAGCCGGTATTGTTGAAGCTGGTACCTGGATATATACAACTAACATGGGTGATGATACCCAGGTATTAGCCTATGATTACTACGGCTACTATACCGACCACTCTGGTTATCAACTATCCCTAGTGGATACTGATTATATCGTCCAGAAGGGTGATACCTGGCTCTCTATCGCACGTAGACACGGGATTCCAGTTAATGACTTGATGAGCCTAAATCGTGCTGCAGACATTGCGGAAAACCTCTTCGAAGGGCAAGTAGTAAGAATAGCATAATGATATAAAGGAGATTGTCTTATGAATGATGTAAACGTTGAAAACTTGTTTAATATTCCTGAATGTGATGGTTACCTAACATTTGATGCTACCCAATATGAACCTTCTTTGATTGGAATAGATCAAGATTATTACACTCATGCTAAGATCTTAGATACTGAGATCTTGGATATGAATACTATGAAGCATGAATTGAATCTACTAGGTGAAGGTCAGATAGTACGTGGCTTTAAAATTAGTATGTCTAGAATATCCAGTCATGCAATGAACTATGCACGAGTACCTAGCTTAAGTAATTGTCCTGAATACTGTAAAATCGAAGAGATTTACAATGATACCCGATGTCAGCTCTACTGGGCTGCATGGAATATCCTAATAGATGATGCAGACTTCAAAGCAGAATTAGAAGATCTCAAGAAGAAAGTCGCTAAACGATGCGTTGAAGATTATAAATAGTGTGATTAAGCCGCCTTAGGGCGGTTTTTTGCTACGCAAAGTTATTAGGCTGGGGACGACTGTGATGCGGCGATCTCGGCTGCCGAGTTGTCTCAGATCAGCGTGGTTAAGATCCACTCCTAGCATCCTCTAAAATTAATAAAAGCTAGGAGTTAGCTTAGCCCGCTTAGCTGAGACAACTCTACACGCACTCTGTTGACTTTACCGCGAGCAGGAGTCCCCAGCCTAAGCACTACTTGACATATGCGCACATGTTTGCTCCTTAGATGGCTTGCTGCAACCAATTTTTCATATAATGATAATGTTGTACAATAAATACGAAGAGGTGGCTATCTGCTTCTTTACATTTTACCCAAAAAAAGACCAGGCATGTGCCCGGTCTTTTTGATTCATTTAAACAATCATTGCATGATTGATGTCTTCCATTTCTTCATGCCGCGATCCTGGTAATTTTTGAAAAAATCGTCTACTACTTTATCAAACTCTTTGCTCATATGTATCACTTAGAATTACTTATCCATTTTTTGATATGCATGTCTAATTGCATCGGCATAATCGCAAGCCTTATTGCCTTTTAACTTTACATGATAGTGATCTAAGCACTTGCTTAATTTTTGCCATTTATAGCCCACAAAATTACGTTTAACGTCATTATTCTTCCAATCTTCATCAGTATATGCATAAGTCTCATCAACAGCATACATCGGCTCTTTAATAACGTTAGCGAAGAGTTCCATGACATCTACTTCCTGATATTTATTGCGTAAAGCATCAGGAATATTGTGATCAATATTATAGCTGACAAGTGTTTTAACATCTTCTAACTTAGAAACTGCATTGCTTAACTTTTTGCTGACAGTAGCCAACGGACGAGCCAAAACAATTTCTGATGCAGAATAATCAGCATGTCGAGCACCT